>NZ_JBGMOE010000055.1:0-14219 GCF_041424195.1 Tardiphaga sp.
GCTTGGGCAAGCATTCAGCAAGCCGACAAAACACCGCAGGCGGAACGTCGGGCACTGGCCCGTGCTTTCCGAAAGTCCTGATGCATAGCCTTGCGGACGACCGCATCGGCATCAGGCCCAGGGGTGCATCGGGCACCCGGCGTTCCGCACGCCCTCTCGCAAGAGGGCGGGAATGCAGCAGACGATGGCGCCCCCGCGCCGCAAATAACAGGGGCGATGACGCATGTCTGGAGAACAGTGGCTGTTTGACAGTTGAATCGGATGAGGCCGTAGGATGGGTAGAGCGCAGGCGCAGCGCGCCGGAGCGAAACCCATCATTCGCGCGCACAGAAGCGATGGGTTTCGCTCCGCTCTACCCATCCTACGCTGTGCACCACCATGCCCGGTAACGCAGAAGCAAGAGCCGAGGCTACCGCCCCCAAGAGGGAGAGAAGAACGAAGCGCTTTACTTTGCTCCGACCTTCTTGCCGCGATACATTAGATGCACCGCGCAGTTACATCCCGGCGGATGGGTCGCGAGTTCGTCATTGGCCGGAGCAGGCACGGCGACCGGCGCAGGCTCGGCACCCGCACCCGGAATGTAGTTCAGCACCGGGGCCAGCCAGCGTTCCACTTCCGCGACGCTCATGTTCTTGCGCGCGGCATATTCGTCGACCTGATCGCGCTCGATCTTGCCGACGCCGAAATAATAGCTCTCCGGATGGCTGAAATAGAGCCCGGAGACCGACGAGCCCGGCCACATGGCATAGCTTTCGGTGAGGGTCACGCCTGCGGTGTTCTCGGCATCGAGCAGCTTGAAGATCGTCGCCTTCTCGGTGTGATCGGGCTGTGCGGGATAGCCGGGAGCAGGGCGGATGCCCTGATACTTCTCCAGGATCAGGTCGTCGGTCGAGATGTTCTCGTCCGGCGCATAGGCCCAGAACTCCTTGCGAACGCGCTCATGCATGCGCTCGGCAAAGGCTTCGGCGAGGCGGTCGGCCAGCGCCTTGCACAGGATCGACGAGTAGTCGTCATTGGCGTTCTTGAAGCGGTCGGCGATGATGTCCTCGCCGATGCCGGCGGTGACCACGAAGGCGCCGATATAATCCGGCACATTCGACGATTTCGGCGCGATGAAGTCGGAGAGCGCGGCGTTGAAGCGCCCCTCGCGCTTCTCGAGCTGCTGGCGCAGCGTATGTAGCGTCGCGATTTCAGCCCCGCGACTGTCATCCGCATAGAGGCGGATATCGTCGCCCACCGCATTGGCCGGCCAGAAGCCGATGGTGGCCTTGGCGGTGAACCACTTCTCCTCGACGATGAGTTTCAGCATCTTCTGCGCGTCCTCGTAGAGCGAGGTCGCGACCTCGCCGACGACGCTGTCGGTCAGGATGCCGGGAAAGCGGCCCGCGAGCTCCCAGGTCTGGAAGAACGGCGTCCAGTCGATGTAGCGCGCGAGCTCCTCGAGCGAGTAATCGCTGAACGTCTTGATGCCGAGGAAGGTCGGCTTGCGCACAGTCCTGGTGAAGTCCGCGACATGGGCATTGGCACGCGCCTTGGTCAGGCTGAGCCGCTTCTTGTCCTGCTGCGCACGGAAATGCGCCGCCGAGATCTTCGCGTAATCCGCGCGCACTTCAGCGGCATAGGCCACGCTCTTGTCAGCGGAGAGCAGCGACGAGGCGACGCCCACGGCGCGGCTGGCGTCGTTGACATGCACCACGGCGCCGGCGCGGTAGTTCGGATCGATCTTCACCGCCGTATGGACGCGGCTGGTGGTGGCGCCGCCGATCAGCAGCGGCATGGTCAGGCCCTGCCGCTCCATCTCGCCGGCCAGAAACGTCATCTCGTCCAGCGACGGCGTGATCAGGCCGGACAGGCCGATGATGTCGGCGCCCTCAAGCTTGGCGGTCTCGATGATCTTCGATGCGGGCACCATCACGCCGAGGTCGATGACCTCGAAATTGTTGCACTGGAGCACGATGCCGACGATGTTCTTGCCGATGTCGTGCACGTCGCCCTTCACCGTGGCGAGCACGATCTTGCCGGCATTCTTGCGGCCGTCGCCGGCGATGCCCGCGGCGAGATTGTCGGCCTTCTCCTGCTCCATGAAGGGCATCAGGTAGGCCACCGCCTGCTTCATCACGCGGGCGGACTTCACCACCTGCGGCAGGAACATCTTGCCGTCACCGAACAGGTCGCCGACGATGTTCATGCCGGCCATCAACGGGCCCTCGATGACATGCAGCGGGCGCGCCACGGTGAGACGCGCGGCTTCGGTGTCCTCGTCGATATATTGGGTGATGCCGTGCACCAGCGCGTGGCTCAGGCGCTTCTCCACCGGCCATTCGCGCCAGGCGAGATCCTGTTCCTTGGCCTGCTTGGTCTGGCCGCGGAATTTCTCGGCCAGTTCGAGCAGCCGCTCGGAGGCGCCGGGGTCGCGGTTGAGGATGACGTCCTCGCAGACCTGGCGCAGCTCGGGATCGATGTCGTCATAGACGATCATCTGGCCGGCATTGACGATGCCCATGTCCATGCCCGCCTTGATGGCGTGATACAGGAACACCGAATGCATCGCTTCGCGCACCGGCTCGTTGCCGCGGAACGAGAATGACAGGTTGGAAACGCCGCCGGAAATATGCGCATGCGGCAGGTTCTGCCGGATCCAGCGTGTCGCCTCGATGAAGTCGACGCCGTAATTGTTGTGCTCTTCGAGGCCCGTGGCGATGGCGAAGATATTGGGATCGAAGATGATGTCTTCCGGCGGGAAGTTCAGCTCACCCACCAGAATGTCGTAAGCGCGTTTGCAGATCTCGGTCTTGCGCGCGAACGTGTCGGCCTGGCCGACTTCGTCGAAGGCCATCACGACCACGGCCGCGCCGTGACGCTGCGCGATCTTGGCTTCGTGGATGAATTTCTCCACGCCTTCCTTCATCGAGATCGAATTGACGATCGGCTTGCCCTGAACGCATTTCAGGCCGGCTTCGATGACGTGGAATTTCGAACTGTCGACCATGACAGGAACGCGGGCGATGTCGGGCTCGGAGGCGACGAGATTGAGAAACTCGATCATCGCCTTCTCTGAATCGAGCAGGCCTTCGTCCATATTGATGTCGATGACCTGCGCGCCGTTCTCGACCTGATCGCGCGCCACCTGAAGTGCCGACGTATAGTCGCCCTCGGTGATCAGCCGGCGGAATTTCGCCGAGCCGGTCACATTGGTGCGTTCGCCGACATTGACGAAGGGGATCGTCGAGGTCAGTTCGAATGGCTCCAGACCAGACAGGCGCAGGCGTGGTTCGATCTCCGGGACGATGCGCGGCTTGTGCGGCGCGACCGCCTTGGCGATGGCCGCGATATGGTTCGGCGTGGTGCCGCAGCAGCCGCCGACCACATTGACCAGACCGCTCGCGGCGAATTCGCCGATCAGCTTGGCCATGAACTCCGGGCTCTCGTCATACTGGCCGAATTCGTTGGGCAGGCCGGCATTCGGATAGGCGCAAACCAGCGTATCGGCGACGCGGCCGATATCTGCGATATGGGCGCGCAGGTCTTCGGCGCCGAGCGCGCAGTTGAAGCCGATGGTGGCGGGCCGTGCGTGCTTCACCGAATTCCAGAACGCTTCCGGCATCTGGCCGGAGAGCAGGCGGCCGGATTTGTCGGTGATGGTGCCCGAGATCATGACGGGCACGTCGATATTTCGTTCTTCGCAGATCTCGGCAATCGCATAGAGCGCCGCCTTGGCGTTCAGCGTGTCGAAAATGGTCTCAACCAGCAGGAGGTCGGCGCCGCCGTCGAGCAGTCCGTTGATCTGCTCGCTATAGGCGATGCGCAGATCGTCGAAGGTCACCGCGCGGTAGCCGGGATTGGCGACATCCGGCGAGATCGAGGCGGTGCGGTTGGTCGGGCCGATGGCGCCGGCGACAAAGCGCGGCTTGCCGTCTTCGGCAGCGACCGTGATGGCAGCGTTCTTGGCGAGCCGGGCGCCTTCGCGGCTCATCTCATAGGCGATGTCCTGCAGGTCGTAATCGGCCTGCGCGATCGAGGTCGAGGAGAAGGTATTGGTGGCGACGATGTCAGCACCGGCGCGCAGATATTGCGCGTGGATGTTCTCGATGGCGTCGGCCTGGGTCAGGATCAACAGGTCGTTGTTGCCGCGCAGATCGCGGTGGAAATCCTTGTAGCGCTCGCCGCGGAACGCAGCCTCGTCGAATTGCAGGCCCTGGATCATGGTGCCCATGGCGCCGTCGAGCACGAGAATGCGCTCGGCAGCGGCGGCAAGAAGTTCGGTACGCTTCGGCGAAACGGGTACGGACATGAGATCAGGCAGCTTTCTGCGCGCCGTTCGGCCGGAAGCCCAACAGGTGACTAATAGCGAAAACGAGATCGGCGCGGTTCATCGTGTAGAAGTGGAAATCGGCGACGCCCTGCTTGGCGAGCTTCTGCACCTGGCCGGCGGCGACGGTGGTAGCTACCAGTTTGCGCGTCTCGGCATCGTTATCGAGGCCATCGAACTTGGCGGCGAGCCAGTCGGGCACGGTGGTGCCGGCACGGGTGACGAAGGCGCGCGCCTGCTTGAAGTTATGCATCGGCATGATGCCGGGCAGCACCGGGATATCGATGCCGCGGGCGCGGACCCTGTCGAGGTAGCGGAAGTAGAGATCATTGTCGAAGAACACCTGGGTGATGGCGCGGGTCGCGCCGGCATCGACTTTCGCCTTCAGCGTATCGATGTCGGCATCGAAGTCGGTGCTCTCCGGATGCTTCTCCGGATAGGCGGACACCGTGACTTCGATATCGGGATAACGGTTACGAATACTGGAGACCAGATCGGCGGAGGTCTTGTAACCGTCCGCATGCGGTATATATTCCGTGCCGATGCCCGTGGTCGGATCGCCGCGCAGCGCCACGATGTGGCGGACGCCGGCCTCATGATAGCGGGTCACGACATCGTCGATTTCGCTTTTCGGCGCGCCGACACAGGTCAGATGCGCCGCCGGGGTGAGGGTGGTCTCCCTGAGCAGACGGACGATGGTGGCGTGGGTGCGCTCGCGGGTCGACCCACCGGCGCCATAGGTCACCGAGACGAAGGATGGGTTCAGCGGCGCCAGGCGCTCGATGGTGTCCCACAGGGTGCGGTCCATCTCCTCGGTCTTCGGCGGGAAGAACTCGAAGGAGATATTGGGAAGCTTGGTTGATATGGCCGGGTTGATCTCGGTCATCGCGTAGAACTCCACCGCGCGGGGCGGTACCGGGTGTCATCTGGCGCCAAGCCCGGGGGTTTTGGCTGCACTGCACAAAGATAGGCTATGGTCGGATAGTGAAATAGCCCATCCCGAGCGGTTTGAGGGTGGGAATTGGCCCAACATCCGTTTTATAAGCCAGATAATTTCAGTTTTCTTTTGGCCGGTGGGCAGGAGGGGCTCGCCGTCGTATTGACTGAAGTATTGACGTATTTTGGCAATTAAAGCGCTCGATGCTTGCTTAGCGGATATTCTTTAAATGTGGGCAGATATCATCCATATGAAATTATGCCTCAATATGTCCCACGGTTGGCGCCCTCTTTTGCCGCTAGCCAAGGGGAGGCGTGCGTCGCCCAGAACGCTCTTTGCCCTCTCGGATGGACGCACTAGCTTGGCCCCATGATCCCGCTCTCCATTCTCGACCTCTCGGTCGTCACCTCAGGCACGCCGCCCGCGGCGGCGCTCCGCAACAGCATCGATCTGGCCAAACATGCTGATGGTCTCGGCTATGTCCGCTACTGGCTGGCCGAGCACCACAATCTGGCGTCGGTCGCCAGTCCGGCGCCGGAAATCATGATCGGGCAGATCGCCGCGGTGACGCAGCATATCCGCGTCGGCTCCGGTGGCATCATGCTGCCGAACCATGCGCCGCTGATGGTGGCCGAGCGCTTCAAGATGCTGGAGGCGCTGTTTCCCGGCCGGATCGATCTCGGCCTCGGCCGTGCGCCCGGCACGGATGGCGCGACGGCCTATGCGCTGCGTAACCGTCTCGCGGGTCGCGAGGGCGATGACTTCCTGGAACGGCTGAGCGAGCTGGTGCTGTGGGAGACGCGGCAATTCCCGGCAGATCATCCCTATAACAACGTCGTGGCGATGCCCGATGACGTCCCGCTGCCTCCGCTATGGCTGCTCGGCTCCAGCGACTACAGTTCGGATCTCGCCGCGCAGGTCGGTATGGGTTTCGCTTTCGCCCATCACTTCGCATCCCATGATGCGGCGGATGCGATGGTGCATTATCGGGCGCGCTTCAAGTCCTCCGGCTGGCGCCAGGCGCCGTACGGGATTCTCGCGGTTGCCGTGATCGCCGCGGAGACCGATGCGGAAGCGGAACGTCTCGCCTCGTCAGCCGACCTCAATCGCCTTCGCCGCGACCGCGGCGAATACGCGCCGCTGCCGAGCGTCGAGGAGGCACTGGCCTATCCTTATAGCGACAGCGAAAAGATGAAGATCGCGCGCAATCGTTCACGGCTGTTTGTCGGCAGTCCGTCGACCGTGATGGAAAGGCTGCAGCCGCTCATCAGCGAATGCCAGGCCGATGAGCTGATGGTCATCACCGCGATGTATGATCACGAAGCGCGGAAGAAATCCTACAGCCTGCTGGCCGAGGCGTTTCAGCTGCAGAAGGCGGCGTAGTCGCAACAATTTCACTCGGCGATGTCGGGACAGGGCCTGGTCAAACGTCCTTGAGGCGGCGCCATCACTACACGAGGTAACCCATGCTCTATGCAATTCTGGCCTATCACGTCGAAGACGTTGTCGTGTCCTGGACGGCCGATCAAGACACGGCCGTGATGGCCAATCTTCACGAGATTCACGAGAAGCTGACAGCCGATGGCCAGATGGGGCCGGCTGCGCGGCTCGGCGGCACCAAGGGTGCATTCACCCTGCGCGGACCCGGTGCCGGCGTGGTGATCGACGGTCCCTTTGCCGAGACCAAGGAGCAGCTGCTTGGTTTCTATGTGGTCGATTGTGCTACCCGCGAGGACGCCATCGCGACCGCGCGGGATCTGCGCCGCGTCAATCCGACCGCAGTCTATGAAATCCGTCCGGTTCAACTCTTCCTGCCCGGATCGCCCATGGCAGCGACGCATGCGCTGACCGATCACGTCAGGCCCGCGGCGTCCTGAACCTGCCGGTTACGAGGTCGGTTCGCCGAAGGTCGCGCGGAATGGATGCGCCGGATAGACGCCGACGATCCTGAATTCGCGTGAGAAGAACTTCAGCTCTTCGAGCGCGAAAGCGAGGTTGCGGTCATCCGGATGGCCGTCGACATCGGCGTAGAATTGCGTGGCGAAGAATTCGCCGTCGACCATGTAGCTTTCCAGCTTGGTCATGTTCACGCCGTTGGTAGCGAAGCCGCCGAGGGCCTTATAAAGCGCCGCAGGCAGATTGCGGACGCGGAAAACAAAACTGGTGACCAGCGGTTCGGAGCCCTGCGGCGCCCATTTGGCGTCTTTGGAAAGGATGACGAAACGCGTGGTGTTGTGATCCTCGTCCTCGACGTCCTCGGCGAGAATTTCGAGTCCGTAGATATCGGCGGCGAGGCGGGAGGCCAACGACGCGCAGCTCTTGTCGCCGCGCTCGGCCACGGTTCGCGCCGAACCTGCGGTGTCAGCGGCGACGATGGCCTTGATCCCCAGCTTGCGGATGATGCGGCGGCACTGGCCGAGTGCGTGGACGTGGCTTTCCACTGTCTTGATGTCGGTGAGCTTCGCACCGGGTAGCGCCATCATCTGGTGGTGAATGGGCAGAAACCACTCACCGACGATGTGCAGGCCTGACGCTGGCAACAGATGGTGGATGTCGGCGACGCGGCCGGCGATCGAGTTCTCGATCGGAATCATGCCGAGATCGGCCTCGCCCGAGGTGATCGCGGCCAGCGCGTCCTCGAAAGTGGCGCAGGGCAGCGGCTCGGCATTCGGAAACGCCTCGACGATGGCGATGTGGGAATTGGCGCCGGGCTCGCCCTGGAATGCGATCTTCATGATCTGATTTTTGGGAATGGTCATGGCGGGCCTTGTATCAGTCGCTCAGGTTTTTGCCAGCAGGCGGCGTGCGGTTTCGAGATCTGCGGGGGTGTCGACGCCGAGTGGCACCGAATCCACGATAGCGGCATCGATCCGCATGCCGGCCTCAAGTGCGCGCAGCTGTTCGAGCTTTTCGCGCACCTCCAGCGTCGATGGCGCGAGTTTGACGAAGGCCTCGAGTGCGGCGCGCCGATAGGCATAAAGCCCGATGTGATGGTAGCGGGGCCCGTCGCCATAGGGCGCCGTGGCCCGGGTGAAATACAGTGCGCGTAGCCGCGCGGGACCGGCCGGCGAGCCGATCAGCTTCACCACGCTTGGCGCCGTGTGCTCCTCATCCTTGCGGATCTCGGTGGCCAGGGTCGCGATATCGACCGCGGGGTCGTCGAGCAGGCGGACCGCGGCGCTAATGTCGCCGGGCGGAATAGTGGGCAGGTCGCCCTGGACGTTGACGATGGTCTGCACCGTTCCGGCCGGGTCGAGTTTGCACAGGGCCTCAAAAATCCGGTCGGATCCCGAAGGATGATCCGGGGAGGTCATGACAGCCTCGAAACCGTGGGCGGTCACGGCGTCCGCGATGTCGGCCGTATCGGTTGCGATGGCCACACGGCCGATTCCGGCGTCCTTGGCCCGCTGTGCGACATGCACGATCATCGGCAGGCCGCCAATATCGAGCAGCGGCTTGCCGGGCAGGCGGGTGGCCGCCATCCGGGCGGGAATGAGCACCAGGGTGCGTGTGTCTGTCATGGCAAAATCGGCCTGGATTCCAGTGAGCTTCCCCCCGAAAAGTATGATGCGGATCAAAGGGAGCGGCGTTTATACGGGTTGCCAGAGGATGGGCAAACCGTTATCTCAAAACGGCAGGCCCGAGGGCCGCAGGAACATGATTCCTGAGTGTGTCGAGGCCGTTGGAGCGGCCTTCCAATGACCTAAAACGGCGTGGGGCTTTTCGACTATGGACTCCTTCGAACTCAACAAGATTATGGGCGCCATTCTCGGCACCTGCCTGATTCTGCTGGTGACGAATTTCACCGCCCAGGCCGTGTTTTCACCGAAGCATATGGAAAAGCCTGGCTTTGATATCGCCGTGAAGGAAGAGGCCGCCGGGGGCGCCAAGGCCGCTGCTGCACCGTCCGAACCGATCGAGAAACTGCTGCAGACCGCATCGGTTGAAAAGGGCGCGGCGGCTGCCAAGAAGTGCGCCGCCTGCCATACCTTCGAAAAGGGTGGCCCGAACCGTGTCGGTCCGAACCTGTTCGGCACCGTTAACGACCATGTTGGCCAGGGCAAGGGTGGCTTCAACTTCTCGGCAGCCATGAAGGCCAAGGGTGGCACCTGGACCTTCGAGGAACTGAACAAGTTCATCGCCAATCCGAAGGCCACCGTGCCCGGCACCGCCATGGGCTTCGCCGGCATTCAGAAGGACAGCGAGCGCGCCGACGTGATCGCCTATCTGGCATCGCTGGCCGATACGCCGGTGCCGCTGCCGACGGCGGCCAAGTAAAGGCGGCGACGTAACGGCTGTTCCGTCACAATCCATCATCGATCAAACGGCCAGGCTCAGCCTGGCCGTTTTCGTATCTGCATTACCAAAGCTTAAGCGGGACGTTTGGCCGCAACGCGTTAGGATGCAACCAGCGTGACGGGTGGTATCCTGCGGAAAAGCCGGCATAATCGGCCGAACCCTCGCCTTATATGGCTGTTCTAATAGACTGCTCCGGTTCACAGGATTCAGCACATTGACGATTTCCCGACGCCGCCTTCTCCAGACCAGCGCCTTCGCCGTATTTGCCCCTGTCATCGGTGGTGCCGGCAGCCTCTCCGTGATCGATGCAGCAAGTGCCCAGTCCATGGCTAAAGGTGCGGAGTGGCGCCACGCGCTGTCCCTGTTCGGCGAGATCAAGTATCCGGCCGAGTTCAAGCGCTTCGACTACGTCAATCCGGAAGCGCCCAAGGGCGGCACGGTCCGCCAGATCGCCATCGGCACCTTCGATAATTTCAACATCGCGGTGTCCGGCGTGAAGGGCAATATCGCCGGTGCCGTCGGGCTGATCTACGAGTCGCTCACGACAGCGTCGCTGGATGAGGTCTCGACTGAATATGGCCTGCTCGCGGAAGCCGTCAGCCATCCCGAAGATTATTCCTGGGTGTCATATCGGCTGCGTGCGAACGCCAGGTGGCATGACGGCAAGCCGGTGACGCCGGAAGACGTGATCTTCTCGCTGGAGTCTTTCAAGAAATATCACCCGCAATATTCCGCTTATTACCGCCACGTGGTGAAAGCCGAGAAAGTCGGCGATAGAGAGATCAAGTTCACCTTCGATGCGGCCGGCAACCGTGAACTGCCGCAGATCGTCGGCCAGCTCATCGTGCTGCCCAAGCATTGGTGGGAAGGCAGTAATGCGTCCGGTGCCAAGCGCGATATCGGCAGTACGACACTGGAAGTGCCGCTCGGTAGCGCCGCCTATCGCATCAAGGAGTTCGTGCCGGGCCGTTCGGTCTCAGTCGAGCGCGTGAAAGATTATTGGGGTCGCGATCTCAATGTGAATGTCGGCCGTAACAACTTCGACGAGCTGCGTTACGAATATTTCCGCGACGGGACGGTCGCGCTTGAGGCGTTCAAGGGCGACCAGGTGGATTGGCGCACCGAGAACAGCGCCAAGAACTGGGCGACAGCCTATGATTTCCCTGCGGTTGCCGAGAAGCGCGTCATCCTCGAGGAATTCCTCAACCGTTCGTCCGGCATCATGCAGGGCTTCGCGCTGAATATTCGCCGCGACAAGTTCAAGGACCCGCGCGTGCGCCGCGCGCTGAACTATGCGTTCGACTTCGAGGAGATGAACAAGCAGATTTTCTTCGGCCAGTACAAACGCATCTCCAGCTATTTCGATGGTACCGAGCTCGCGTCGTCAGGCCTGCCCGAAGGCAAGGAGCTCGAAATTCTGGAGACGGTGCGCGCCGAAGTGCCGCCGGAGGTTTTCACCAAGCCCTATACGAATCCCGTTGGCGGCAGCGCTGAAAACGTGCGCGGCAACCTCCGCGAAGCGTTGCAGTTGCTGAAGGATGCCGGTTACGAAGTCCGTGACCGCAAGCTGGTCAATGCCAAGACTGGCGCGCCGTTCGAACTGGAATTGCTCGGTGAGGATCCCTCGTTCGAGCGTGTGATGCTGTTCTTCAAACCGTCGCTGGAACGTCTCGGCATTGGTGTGTCCGTTCGCACCATCGACGCCACGCAATATGAGAACCGGCTGCGGAGCTGGGATTTCGACGTTGTCGTAGCGTCCTGGCCCGAGTCGCTGTCGCCCGGTAACGAACAACGTGAATTCTGGGGCTCGCAGGCTGCCGATATGGCCGGATCCCGCAACATCATCGGCATCAAGAATCCGGCGATCGACAAGCTGATCGAGCGGGTGATCTTCACCAAGGATCGCGACGATCTCGTTGCCGCCACCAAGGCGCTGGATCGCGTGCTGTTGTGGAATCACTTCGTGGTGCCGCAATGGACCTACAACAAGGTCCGCACCGCACGCTGGGATCGCTTCGGTCGTCCATCAGAGCCGCCGAAATACGGGCAGTCGGGTTTCCCCGCCATCTGGTGGTACGACGCCGACAAGGCCGCCAAGATCGGCAAGCGCTCTTGAGGAGCACATCGCGCATGGCGCAGCTCAATCGTCGGCACGTGCTGGGTCTCGGGATCGGCGCCATCGCGGCCTCGCGTTTCAGTCCTGTGCTGGCACAGGCGCCGAGCGAAGCCCACGGCATCTCCGCCTTTGGCGATCTGAAATATCCTGCGGATTTTCCGAATTTCGATTACGTCAACGTCAAGGCGCCGAAAGGCGGTGTCTTTTCGACGGTGCCGTCGAGCCGCGCCTTCAATCAGTCATTCCAGACCTTCAATTCGCTGAACGCCTATATTCTCAAAGGCGACGGCGCGCAGGGCATGGGCATGACCTTCGCGCCGCTGATGGTGCGCGCCGGCGACGAACCCGATGCGATGTACGGGCTGGTCGCGAAGTCCGTGCAGATCTCTGCCGACGGTCTGACCTATCGTTTTACGCTGCGGCCGGAAGCGCGCTTCCACGACGGCAGCAAGCTGACCGCACGCGATGCGGCGTTTTCGCTGATGGTGCTGAAGACCAAAGGCCATCCCATCATCACGCAGCAGATGCGCGACATGGTGAAGGCCGAGGCCGTCGATGACGCGACACTGGTGGTGACTTTTGCCGAGAAGCGCGGACGCGACGTACCGCTGTTCGTTGCGGGGATGCCGATTTTCTCGCAGGCCTATTACGAGAAGCATGCGTTCGATGAGTCCTCGCTGGAGACGCCGCTCGGCAGCGGCCCTTACAAGGTCGGACGTTTCGAAGTCGGGCGCTATATCGAGTTCGATCGCGTGAAGGATTGGTGGGCCGCAGATCTTCCGGTCAATCGGGGCAGCTACAATTTCGATACGGTAAGGTTCGACTTCTATCGCGATCGCGACGTGGCTTTCGAAGGCTTCACAGGCCGCAATTATCTGTATCGCGAGGAGTTCACCTCACGCATCTGGAACACGCGCTACGATTTCCCGGCAGTGAAGGATGGTCGGGTCAAGCAGGAGATGCTGCCCGACGATACACCGTCCGGCGCGCAGGGCTGGTTCCTCAATACGCGCCGCGCCAAATTCAAGGATCCGCGCGTGCGCGAGGCGCTCGGCAATGCGTTCGATTTCGAATGGACCAACAAGACCATCATGTACGGCGCCTATGTTCGCACGGTGTCGCCGTTCCAGAACTCTGACCTGATGGCGACCGGTAAGCCGACGCCGGAAGAGCTCGCATTGCTTGAGCCGTTCCGGGACAAGGTGTCGAGCGAAGTGTTCGGCACTCCCTATGTGCCGCCAACATCGGATGGGTCGGGGCAGGACCGTGCGCTGCTGCGCAAGGCCATCCAGCTGTTGAACGAGGCCGGCTGCGTGATGAAGGACGGCAAGCGCATGACTGCGCAGGGTGAGCCGTTCAAGATCGAGTTCCTGCTCGATGAGCCGGCGTTCCAGGCGCATCACATGCCCTATATCAAGAATCTCGGCACGCTCGGCATCGAGGGCAGTGTGCGCCTTGTCGATCCCGTGCAATTCCGTGCACGCCGTGATGATTTCGATTTCGATGCGGCCATTGAGCGCTTCAGCTTTTCGACCATTCCCGGCGATTCCCTGCGCTCGTTTTTCTCGATGCAGTCGGCAACCACCAAAGGCTCGAACAATCTCGCCGGCATTTCCGATCCCGTCGTCGATGCGCTGATGAACGAAGTCATCGCCGCCGATACGCGGCCGAAACTGGTCTTCGCGGCGCGGGCGCTGGACCGCGTGATCCGTGCCGGGCGTTATTGGGTGCCGCAATGGTATTCGGCCTCGCATCGCGTGGCCTATTGGGATGTGTTCGGCCATCCCGCCAATCTGCCGAAATATATCGGCGTCGGTGCCCCCGATCTGTGGTGGGCGTCCGCCAAACCTTCAAGCGAGCAGGCCAAATAGCATGGGCGCATATATCGCACGGCGCGTGCTGCTGATGTTTCCCACGCTGCTGGGAATCCTGTTCGTCTCCTTCGTCGTGGTGCAGTTTGCGCCCGGTGGTCCTGTCGAGCGCGTGATCGCGCAGCTCAGCGGCGCAGACACCGGCGCGTCGCGTGTCTCCGGCTCGTCGGGGGGGGACTTCGGTAACCGGGCGCAGCCGGGCGCCGCGGGCGATGCGGTGAACTCGAAATATCGCGGTGCGCAGGGGCTCGACCCGGATTTCGTCAAGAGCCTTGAAAAGCAGTTCGGCTTCGACAAGCCGGCGCCGGAACGCTTCGCGCTGATGCTGTGGAACTTCGCCCGCTTCGATTTCGGCAAGAGCTATTTCCGCGACACCACGGTATTGCAGCTGATCAAGGAGAAGCTGCCCGTCTCGATGTCGCTCGGCATCTGGATGATGCTGATCACCTACCTGATCTCCATCCCGCTCGGCATCCGCAAGGCGGTGCAGGACGGCTCGCGCTTCGATACGTGGACCTCGGCCGTCATCATTGTCGGTTTCGCCATTCCCGGCTTCCTGTTTGCGATCCTGCTGATCATCCTGTTCTCCGGAGGATCGTTCTGGAGCATCTTCCCGCTGCGCGGCCTGACCTCGGATGGCTGGAGCCAGTTCCCGTGGTACTGGAAGATCATCGACTATTTCTGGCA
>NZ_JBGMOE010000056.1:0-14014 GCF_041424195.1 Tardiphaga sp.
TGCCGATCGCCATGGAAGAGAAGCTGCGCTTCGCCATCCGTGAAGGCGGCCGCACGGTTGGAGCCGGAGTGGTTGCATCGATCATCGAGTGATCGACGCAACAACTCCGAAACGTCCAACCGAAAGAAAATATGCCCAAGTGCGGTATACCGCACTTGGCTGCGGCGCAGGCGTCGTCGCTGGCATCCTCGAGTAAGAAGCGAATAGGGAGTGGCGAGTAGGGAAACAGAAAAGCGATGCGCTTTTCCATTCGCTGCTCGCCACTGGCCATTCGCCCCATATTCGCCTCTTGCAAATCAGGCGTCGACTATGCTTCAAACGGCGCGAAACGACCGATGCGTCGTTTCCGTAGGGGTGTAGCTCAGTTGGTAGAGTACCGGTCTCCAAAACCGGTTGTCGTAGGTTCGAGCCCTACCGCCCCTGCCATTTAACTGCCTGATCTGAAACGAGATTTCAGCCTAAGGCGATTTGTCGAAATCCGTTTTTCAGTCGATTGCCACCGGAAAGCCGGTCCATCCGTTCTACCTCTGTACTTGAAGCGCTCAGCGCGGCCTCGATGGCTGCCGCAGCCTTGTCGTCGGCTTGCGGCATCAGGTGGCTAGCGTGGGTGTGCCGCAGGCCATGGAATGTGGCTTCCACTTTTGCGGCGGCAGCAATTCCAGGTTTGGGACACCGTCGGGGGATGCGAGGATTGCCGTCGATGTCGCGGAAGACCAGCGGTTCGGGCGGGAGATTTACCGGTGCAGAGGCGTGGCCGGACCTCCTGCTGATCGCGCCAATGGGCACGGAGGTCCGTGACCGCGGACGCGGCGAGTGTGGGATATTAAGTTAGACGACTGAGTAGCAGTTAACCCGCAAGAAACATTTCGAAATAAGTCGGTTGTGGTAGCGGAGGGCGCCAGCGTACCGTGCAACCTGCGAACGATCGTGGTCGGGCTCGCAGGTACTAGAAAAGTGCGCTGGGACCGCGTCAAGTTTTCCCAATTGCAGTGCTACCTGAAGTGCAGGAATCGCAGGAATTGAACCGTTCTGCATCGGTCCGACAGATGATGTTCTCATTGGGCTTGGTGTGTACTTCAATCGATCATGCAACAGGCGTTGGGGCGCTGAAGAGAGCGCTATTCTATGGATGAATCCGCGTCGGTGAGGCATTGCGAGTGAGATGGACTGCTTGATCCTAGGCATAAATCACATGCTGAACATAGATATGCCTCTTCGTGATACAAAAGAGATCGCTTTCTTTGTCTTTGTTCCGGCATTGTTAGGCACGATTGTCGCGCGATTTGTCACCCATCGGTGGATGGTCCGCGTTAGTCTCCCAAGGCGAAACCTTGCGCCATGGCCTACTTCTTTCATGATAGGCTTGCTTGCCTGTCCAGCGTGGTTGACCGTCTATGTTTTTGCGAACTGGATGGCTGGTGCAGCTCTTTCCATCCATGCGATTCTTGTGTGCCTTCTAAGCGCGCCGTTGATCGCCGTCGCTGCTTTTCTTCCGCTATGTCTGGTCGTAATTCCGATGCTTCTGGCGAGCGTCGATGCAAGTACGCGCGGGCGTCAACCTGCCCGAAGTAGCGTTGTCATTGCGATCTGCGCGGTCTCTCTTTGCTTCCAGTACTACTATGCCCTGCTTCTTGCGCAAAAAATGAAGGGTTGAGCTCTTCTCCAATCTCGAGACAGATCGATGGATTTATGGCGGACCTTATACGCTCATTGATGATGCCGCTTTCATGATCCTGGCAAGCGAGCGGGTTAATCGAGTCCGACCCGAACGTGCAGCAATTTGCGCAACAGGCTGATGGCCATGGGCGACGTGGCAGCCGAGCGCTGCTGATCATGCGCGATTGTCCCGAACCGAGGGTTGGCTTCGCGCGGCCTGCCTGCGGCGCACGGTCGCGGCGATGAACCTGGCTCGCTGCGCGTGCGACACACCGGTTGGGAATTCAGCCGGAAGCCGAGAATGAAATTGCTTGTGACGTTCGTCGTGGGGGCCACGACGTTGCTGTTGTCGTCCTTTGGTCATGGCGCTTATGCCGCCGACCTGCTGTGGCAGGTGGAAAGCCCATTTCGTTTCTTCAAGAATGCCGCATCCTTTGCGATGTATGAGCGCGGCTACCCGGCCGCGCGCAATGAATTGGTGCTGCCGCCGGCGGATGTCGTCTGGCGCACGGAGCGGCGGCTGAACGATCCCGATTGCCGCGACATGACCAGTCCGACCAGTTGCGCCGACACCGCGCGGGCGCGCTACGACCGTTCCCGATTGGGCTGGGCGTCGCAGACCATCGACGCCGTCTGCTACGACAGCCGGCAGGGCCGCTACCTCGCGAGTTGCGACCGACGCTATTCATGGGGTACGGCAAAGGAAGATTATGTGCTGCCGGACGCGCACACCGTGGCGATCCGGCTGTCGCCCGAGCGCGTCGCCGAAGCCGGTGCGTATGATTGCGTCTGGAGCTGGACGCCGCGGCGGCCGGGGAGCAGGACGGAGACCAGAACGCAATCCTGCGCGACGCCACTGAAGATCACGCGTCTGCCTTATGCGGTGGATCGCAACCTGTCCGGTGCATCGGTCGAGGTCAAATTGCCCGACGGCCGCACGCTGAGCGATCCGCAGGTCGTCGTCGAGGATCTGTTCATCGTCGCGCTCGGCGATTCCTTTCCTCGGGCGAAAGCAACCCGGACGTTCCGGTGACATTCAGCGCCGTCCGCGAGATGGTTTACGATCCGACCCTGATGCGCGAGGAGGTCGCGACGCGCAGCACCGCCAAATCCCTGCAGAAACTGACCCCTGCTGCCCCCGCCGGAAGTTTCGACTACAAGAACCTGCCGCGGCGCAAGCTGGCCGACGAGGAGCAGGAGCTCTATTTCCCGCTCGCGTCGGCGCAGTTCGACAAGGCGTTCAACGCCGCCAATCCGCGCTGGCTCAGTCCCGACTGCCACCGCTCGCAATACGGCTATCCGTTTCGTGTCGGGCTGCAGCTGACATTGGAAAACCCGCATCGCTCGGTCACGCTGGTCAGCCTGGCCTGCACCGGCTCCGAGGTCACCGAAGGGCTCTTCCTCGAGAAGAAGGCGCGCGAGGGCGCCGGCAACGCGATGGTGCGTTCGCAGCTCGATCAGCTCGCCGATCTGATCTGCAAAACTCCGGCGAGCCGCACGCAGCGTGCGACCTACAATCTGCCGACCTATGCCAGCGGCAGCGTGCAGGTTGCCAATACGCAGGTCACGAAATCCTGGTGCGCGCCGTCCGAGCGCAAGCGGCCGATCGATACGCTGCTGCTGTCGATCGGCGGCAACGATGTCGGTTTCTCGCCGCTGATGGTCTATGCGATGACCGAATCCGCCGGCGATCTCGCGCCGATCGCGAATCTGCTTGGCAAGCAGATCCGGTTCTCGCCGCAGGTGTCGCGGGCCTATCTCGAACAGCTGGACGAGCGCATGGTCGCGCTCCGCGATGCCCTGCGCGATGGCTTTGGTGTGCCGCCCGCAAAGGTGCTGCAGACGGCCTACGAGCCGATCCAGTTCGACGAGACCGGCGCCCTGTGTGGCGCGCAGCCGACGCTCGGCCTCGACGTCCACAAGAAGCTGGTGCTGTCGCGCGAACGGCTGGGCGAGACGGTGAGCTTTCTCAACGATTTCTTCGCCCGGACCGCCTGCATCACCAACGGTCGATCAGGCGGCTGCCCGGCGCTGGCCACCGGCGCCGGAACCGGGTTCCAGCTCATCACCGATCACCAGCCTGAATTCGCCAAGCGCGGGCTCTGCGCGCGGGATCCGAAACGGCCGCAGGCGGATGGCGAGGCGATGGCGATGCCGCGGCGCTGGATCGGCAAGGAGGAGTTCACGCCCTATTCGCCGGCGGCCTATCTGCCCTATGCGTCTCGCTGGCGGCTGTTCCGGACCCCGAATGACGCGTTTCTGACTGCAAACGTCCATGCGACGGGCTTTACCCAGTTCGATATCCTGCAGCCGGTCTATGCGGCGATGTATAGCGGCGCGGTGCACCCGACCGCGGAGGGCCACGCCATCGTCGCCGATCATGTCGTCCGGCATGTCCGTGCGACGGTCGGCAAAGCGCCGCCCGGCGGGGGGCGCTGATCCAGGCGGTATCCCGGGGCGGGTTCCCGTCGATCCGGCCCGGATACCTTGACCTTTGGTCCGGTCCGAAGTAGGAAGCTGCACTCGCTGTCGGCCCGGTGACCGGATATCCGACGCGGCAAATCCCCGAACGAACGAGCCCGCTTGGCGGCTCATCCTTGATAAAGGGTTGGGCGCAAGAGGGCTGTTCGGATTCCTGAAACCAATTCAATCGTCTCACGACGGATGCGGATCACATAACGATGGCGTTCAGCCCGTTCAAATTCCTGCAGGAAGTGCGCACCGAGACCAACAAGGTCACGTGGCCTTCGCGACGCGAGACGACCATCACCACCATCATGGTTTTCGTCATGGTGGCGCTGTCGTCGATCTTCTTTTTTGCGGCGGATCAGATCATCCGCCACCTCGTCGCCTTTTTGCTCACGATGCACTGACGGAACTGAATTATGAGCATGCGCTGGTACATCGTTCACGCCTATTCGAATTTCGAAAAGAAGGTGATGGAGTCGATCAAGGAACAGGCCAAGCAGCGTGGCTTGGAAGACCTGTTCGAACAGATTCTGGTTCCGACCGAGAAGATCACCGAAGTACGCCGCGGCCGTAAAATGGACGCCGAGCGCAAGTTCTTCCCGGGCTACGTGCTGGTGAAGATGCAGCTCACCGACGAAGCGTTTCATCTGATCAAGAACACCCCGAAGGTCACAGGCTTCCTCGGCGCGGAAAACAAGCCGATGCCGATCTCGGAAGCCGAGGCGATGCGCATCCTGCACCAGGTGCAGGAAGGCGTGGAGCGCCCGAAGGCGTCGGTGTCGTTCGAGATCGGCGAGAACGTCAAGGTCGCCGATGGCCCGTTCGCGTCGTTCTCCGGCGTGGTCGAGGAAATCGACGAGGCGCGTTCGCGCGTGAAGGTCGCGGTGTCGATCTTCGGCCGCGCCACGCCGGTCGAACTGGAATTCGGTCAGGTCGAGAAGGTTTAGCTCGCACTTGGCGAATAGCGAATAGCGAACGGAAGAAGCGACTGGTCATTGGCCATTCGCCACTCACTATTCGCTTTTACCGTGGGAGGTGAGGGCGGTTGCCAGCCGTCATGAGCCGCACCACTAACAGGAGAAGAGTATGGCAAAGAAAGTGACCGGATACCTGAAGCTTCAGGTGCCGGCCGGTGCGGCGAATCCGTCGCCACCGATCGGCCCCGCGCTTGGTCAGCGCGGTCTCAACATCATGGAGTTCTGCAAGGCGTTCAACGCGCAGACGCAGAAGGAAGAAAAGAACACCCCGATTCCGGTGGTCATCACCATTTATGCGGATCGTTCTTTCACCTTCGAAATGCGCACGCCGCCGATGTCCCACTTCCTCAAGCAGGCCGCCAAGATCCAGTCCGGTTCGAAAGCCCCGGGCCGCGACAAGGCCGGCGCGGTGACCAAGGCGCAGGTGCGCGAGATCGCCGAGAAGAAGATGAAGGATCTCAATTGCGATACCATCGAATCGGCCATGAAGATGGTCGAGGGCTCTGCCCGTTCGATGGGTCTGGAAGTGGCGGGGTAACGGTCATGGCAATCGGAAAACGTTTGACGAAGGCCCGCGAAGGCGTCGATCGCGAAAAGCTCTATCCGATCGCGGATGCGATCAAGATGGTGAAGGAACGCGCCAAGTCGAAGTTCGACGAGACCATCGAAATCGCGATGAATCTCGGCGTCGATCCGCGCCACGCCGACCAGATGGTTCGTGGCGTCGTCACCCTGCCGAACGGCACCGGCCGCACGCTGCGCGTCGGCGTGTTCGCCCGTGGCGCCAAGGCTGAGGAAGCCAAGGCCGCGGGTGCGGACGTGGTCGGTGCGGAAGACCTGGTCGAGAAGGTCCAGGGCGGCAACATCGATTTCGATCGTTGTATCGCCACTCCGGACATGATGCCGCTGGTCGGCCGTCTCGGTAAGGTGCTCGGTCCGCGCGGCATGATGCCGAACCCGAAGATCGGCACGGTGACCATGGACGTCGCCGGCGCCGTCAAGGGCGCCAAGGGCGGTTCGGTCGAGTTCCGCGTCGAGAAGGCCGGCATCGTGCAGGCTGGTATCGGCAAGGCATCGTTCTCGGAAGAGAAGCTCGTCGAAAACATCAAGGCTCTGGTCGACGCCGTCTCCAAGGCGAAGCCGGCTGGCGCAAAGGGTACCTATCTGCAACGCGTTGCCGTGTCCTCGACCATGGGCCCCGGCATCAAGGTTGAGACGGGCACCGTGCTCGGCTAAGCCGGAACAGGGCTTGCAAGAAACCAGGGCGGAATCGGGCAACCGGTTCCGCCCTTTCTTTTGTCTTCAGCGGTTTGACCCAGCAGGAATGTCACCATGGCCGACAAGGTTCTGATCTATTCGCGTTTTCCGAAGGCCATGATGAAGCGCATCGGCGAGCGCTATGAGCTGATCGATGCGGGCGGCAAACCGCCGCTTGAGACGTTTTCGCGCGACGAGCTCAAGGATGTGCGCGCACTGATCACCGCGGGCGGGCAGACGCTGAAGAGCGACGTCATGGACATGATGCCGGCGCTCGGCGCCATCATCTGCTACGGCACCGGCTATGACGGCGTCGACTTCAAGGCTGCGGCCGAACGCAAGATCGTGGTCGGCAACAGCCCGGGCGCCAATGCTGCTTCAGTCGCCGATCTCGCGCTGACCTTGATGCTCGCCGTGACGCGCATGCTGCTGCCGGCCGATCAGTATCTCCGCGAGGGCGGCTGGTCGTCGGCCAAGCCGTCGCCGCTGATGAAGCCGCTGCCGGGCAATCCCGGCCGCAAGGTCGGCGTCTATGGCATGGGCGAGATCGGCCGCAAGATCGCGTCGCGCGTCGCCGCTTTCGAATGCGATGTGGCCTATCACAGCCGCAGCAAGCATGACGTGCCATATCGCTACGAGCCGAGCCTCGACGCCCTCGTCGAATGGTGCGACGTGCTGATGATCGCGGTGCGCGCTGGCGCGGACACCCATCACATCATCGATGCCGCGATGCTGAAGAAGCTCGGTGCGAATGGTGTCATCGTGAACATCTCGCGCGGCTCGGTGATCGACCAGGCGGCGCTGACGGCGGCGTTGACGGACAAGACCATCGCCGGCGCCGGCCTCGACGTGTTCGAGAAGGAGCCGCACGCGCCCGACGCGCTGACCGCGATGCCAAACGTCGTGCTGACGCCGCATGTCGGCGGCCACACGCTCGATTCGCATATGGCGATGCAGGACTGCGTCATCGCCAATCTCGATGCGTTCTACGCGGGGAAGGCGCTGCCTTACGCGGTGGCAGTGTAGCGGATACGGGGCGGGCTCAATGACGATCGAGAACGAAGACCAGTTCGACAAGCTGCGGACCGTCGGAAGGCTGGTGGCCCGCACGCTGGCCGCCATGGGCAACGCGCTGGAGCCCGGCATGACGACCAAGGAGCTGGATGATCTTGGTCGTGCCATGCTGGAGAAGGAGGGCGCGCGTTCGGCGCCCGAACTCGCTTACAACTTTCCTGGCGCGACCTGCATTTCGGTCGGTCCCGATTGCGCGCATGGCATCCCTGATGACACAGTGGTGAAGGCGGGAGATCTGGTCAATATCGACGTCTCGGCCGAACTGGACGGCTATTTCGGTGATACCGGCGCGAGCTTCGCCGTCCCGCCGGTCAAGCCGCGCATCGAACGCCTCTGCCGCGACGGTCGCAAGGCGATGTGGGCTGGAATCAAGGCCGTGAAGCCCGGCCGTCGGTTCAACGAAGTTGGCCGCTCGATCGAGAATTTCGCCCGTACCAACGGCTACAGCCTCGTGCGCGATCTGGCGAGCCACGGCATCGGGCGTTCGCTGCATGACGAGCCTGGCGAAATCCCGACATGGTACGAGGCGCGGGACAGACGCATGATCACCGAGGGCCTGGTCTTCACCATCGAGCCGTTCCTGTCGCTCGGCGCGGATTCGGTGGAGCAACGGGACGACGGCTGGTCGCTTCGCCCGCCGCTGAAGCAGCCCACGGTGCAGTTCGAGCATACGCTCGTGGCGACGAGCCGAGGGCCGGTGATTCTTACGCTTGCATAGCTGGGCCATGCGGGGCCGGGGATCGTCGCCGCGAGGCTGATCAGGGTGACCGGCCTGCACGGTCCGTTCCGCAAGAACGATTTTCGTTCCCGGTCGGTACAAAAATAATTGAGTGGGTTATTCCATATCGCGGATGTAGGTCTTGGTTCTCTAGAACCACTCGAATGTAGGCGTACATTCGACGACACAGGACATCAGCGATGGCTGCGTTCACCCTCAAGATCAACGGTCAGGCCCGTCAGGTCGACCTTGACCCCGATACACCTCTGCTCTGGGCCATTCGGGATGGAGCCGGCCTGACCGGTACCAAATATGGCTGCGGGGTCGCGCAATGCGGGGCCTGTACGGTCTATGTGGACGGCCAGACGGTGCGGTCCTGCTCGATGCCGGTATCGGCCATTGGCACCAGCGAAATCACCACCATCGAAGGTCTCGACTCCAGGGAAGCCAAGGCGGTGCAGGCGGCCTGGGTCGCGCTGGACGTGCCGCAATGCGGCTACTGCCAGTCGGGCCAGGTCATGAGCGCCACCGCGCTGCTCAGCATCAATCCGACGCCTACCGATCGGGATATCGATCTGGCGATGAACGGCAACATCTGCCGCTGCGCCACCTATGTCCGCATTCGCGCCGCCATTCATGGCGCCGCCAAAACGCTGGAGGGTTGAGCCATGACCGTTCATGACACCAAGCTCTCCCGCCGTACGATGCTCAAGGGCGGTGCCGGCCTCGTGCTCGGCGCTTACGTTGCCCGTGCCGAGAGGCTATTCGCGCAGGCGGCAACGCCGCCGAAGATTAACATTGCGCCGAACACCTTCCTGATCATCAAGCCCGACAACACCGTGACGGTGCTGTGCAAGGGCATCGAGTTCGGGCAGGGGCCGTTCACCGGCATGGCGACTCTGGTGGCCGAAGAACTCGATGCCGACTGGTCGCAGATGCGCGCGGATCACGCGCCGTCGAATCCGCAGCTCTACAAGAATCTGGCGTTCGGCATGCAGGGCACCGGTGGCTCGACCGCCATCGCCAATTCCTACATCCAGATGCGCCAGGTCGGCGCCGCCGCGCGGCAGATGCTGGTCGCGGCAGCAGCCGACGCGTGGCAGGTGCAGCCGGGCGAGATCACTGTCGAGAACGGCGTGATCAAGCATGCGTCTGGCCACGAAGGTCGCTTCGGCGAATTCGCCGACAAGGCGATGGCCATGCCGGTGCCGACCGATCCGAAGCTGAAGGATCCGTCGCAGTTCAGGTTGATCGGCAAGGAAGGCGCAGTGAAGCGCCTCGACAGTGCCGACAAGACGAATGGCAAGGCCTTCTACACGCTCGATATCAACGAGCCGGACATGCTCACGGTGCTCGTGGCGCGTTCGCCGAAATTCGGCGGCAAGGTCGCATCATTCGATGCGACGGCTGCGAAAGCCGTGGCTGGTGTCGTCGACGTCAAGCAGGTGCCAACCGGCGTTGCTGTCTACGCCAAGGGCTTCTGGCCCGCGAAGATGGGCCGCGAGGCGTTGAAGATCACCTGGGATGACAGCAAGGCGGAGAAGCGGGGCAGTGCCGAATTGCTGCAGCAATTCCGCGGGCTGTCGAAGACGGCCGGCAAACTCGTCAAGGCCGAGGGCAAGTTCGAAGAGTCGATGGCCAAAGGTGGCCGCGTGATCGAGGTTGAGTACGTCTTCCCGTATCTGGCCCATGCCGCGATGGAGCCGCTCAACGCCTATCTGAAATGGGACGGCGACACCGCCTATGCGCGCTACGGCTGCCAGTTTCCGACGCCTGACCATATGGCGATCTCCAAGGTGCTCGGACTGCCGATCGAGAAGGTCAAGATCGACGTTCTTCTGGCCGGCGGCAGCTTCGGCCGCCGCGCCCAGCAGAGCACGCATCAGGCCATCGAGCTCGCCGAAGTCGCGAAGGCGATCGGGCCGGGCAAGCCGGTCAAGCTGGTCTGGACGCGCGAAGACGATATGCGCGGTGGCTATTATCGGCCTTACTGCGTCCACCGCATGCGCGGTGCGGTGCGCGATGGCAAGATCGAAGCATGGAGCGACACCATCGTCACGCAGTCGATCATGAAGGGCTCCTTTTTTGAGTCCATCATGTTCAAGGACGGCCTCGACCCGACGTCCTATGAAGGCTCGAACGAAATCCCGTATGATGTCGAGAACTTCCGCTGCGACATGCATCAGGTCGATGTCGGCGTGCCTGTGCTGTGGTGGCGTTCGGTGGGCCACACCCACACCGGTTATGTCGTCGAAGCCTTTGTCGATGAACTGCTCGAAGCCGCCGGCAAGGATCCGATCGAAGGCCGGCTGGCGCTGCTGAGCAAGAAACCGCGCCATGCCGGCGCGCTGAAGGCCGTCGCCGAACTCGCCGATTGGAAGAACTACAAGGTGCCGGCAGGCCGCGCGCGCGGCGTTGCGGTGGTCGAGAGCTTCGACACCTTCGTCGCGCAGGTGGTTGAACTGTCCATGACCGACGACGGTCCGAAGGTGCACAAGGTATGGTGCGCGGTGGATTGCGGCGTCGCCGTGAACCCCGACATCATCCGCGCGCAGATGGAAGGTGGCATCGGCTTCGGCCTCGGTCACATCCTCTATGCCGAACAGAGGATCGACGCCGGCGCGCCGGTATCCGGCAATTTCGACACCTATCGTTCGCTGCGCATCAACGAGATGCCGGAGATCGAAGTGGTCATCGTGAAGTCGACCGAGAAGCCATCGGGCGTCGGCGAACCCGGCGTGCCTCCGCTCGGGCCTGCCGTTGCCAACGCGTTGGCGAAACTCGGAGTGGGAAGACCGCGGCAGTTGCCGATCGTGCCAGGAGCCTCAGCATGAGCTTGTTCAAACACGCGATGCTGGCGCTGGTTGCCGGCGGCCTCGCGGCAGGTCTCCTCGCATTCGCGGAGCCGGGCTTTCAGGAGGCCGATGCAGCGGTCAGCAATCCGACCACGCTGCAGTCGGTCTCGGCCTTCGCCAAGATCAAGAACAAGAACGAGCGTGCCGTGGCGCTGTTTCAGGAAGCCGGCAAGGTCATCCAGTCGCCGCGCTGCATGAACTGCCATCCGGCGACGGAGCGTCCGACCCAGACCGACCGCATGCGGCCGCATATTCCGCTGGTCGTGCGCGGCGAGGGCGGTGTCGGCGCGGCCGGTGGTCTCGCTTGCGCCACCTGTCACCACGAGAACAACTTCGATGCCGCCAACGTCCCCGGCAATCCGAAATGGGCTTTAGCTCCGGTCGAGATGGCCTGGCAGGGCAAGACGCTTGGCGAGATCTGCATCCAGATTAAGGATAAGGAGCGCAATGGCGGCAAGGACATGGCCGCGCTCGTGAAACACATGGCCGAAGACGAGCTTGTCGGCTGGGGCTGGCATCCCGGCGGTAATCGGACCCCCGCGCCGGGCACCCAGAAGCAGTTCGGTGAGCTGATCAAGGCCTGGGCCGATGCGGGAGCAGCCTGCCCCAAGGGGTAGGGCTTAGCGCAGGACCCACTTTTTTCTCTCCCCTCGTCGCGCAGTTTCGCGGTGCCAGGGGAGGGATTAAGGAGGGCCCGGCGTCTCCCCTTGCAGAAAAGATGCCACGGCGGCAATTGCCCCTTGGCAACACGAAAAAGACTCGTTAAACAACCGTTTCCGGGCGTGCTGGCTGGTAGCTGGCGCGTCTGTGTTCGCATTCCGACAACCCACATCGCAGGAGACTTTTCCTTTCAGGCTATCCACCCGGATTGCTCGAAGGGGATGGGACGCGCGACGCGGATTTGAAGAAGGCGGGCAGGGGTCACCAGTAGGTCAGATGATGGCTTATCGATGATCCTGAATCCTGTCCGAGACTGCTGGCGCCTGAGATAAACGCAAGTTTCATCAATGGCTTAATCGTAAAACTTGATGCAGCCAGCATAGACGGGTGAAGACTGGATTTCGCCGATGTCGTTTTGTGCGACATGACGCGTATTTGGTTCGAACCTCGACACCCCGCGCCGATGCTGGTTCGCCAGAAAGGTTCGGGAGGGCAGGCTATCATATCGTCTCGCCCGACGTGTCTAAGAGACCGTGTGTCTTGAGGTCAGGTTCAGGTGGGGCGGTGGGTGTAACCCGGCGGTCCTATCTCGATAGAGGCCGCCAACCGGAGAGAGCTTGCTGTGGAAAGAGCGGCTAAAAAGGACGCGGTCGACGCGCTGAATGGGGTCTTCAAGACCACCAGCGTTGCGGTCGTCGCCCATTATTCCGGCCTCACCGTTGCCCAGATGCAGAATCTGCGTTCGCAGATGAAGGCGGCTGGCGCCTCGGTGAAGGTCTCGAAGAACCGTCTCGCCAAAATTGCTCTTGAAGGCACGGATGTTGTTGCCATCGGTTCCCTGTTGAAGGGTCCGACCGTGATCGCCACTTCGGACGATCCGGTAGCTGCACCGAAGGTTGCCGTCGAATTTGCCAAGGCGAACGAGAAGTTCGTCATCCTTGGCGGCTCGATGGGTAAAACCGTCCTGAACGTCGACAGCGTCAAGGCCCTGGCCGCGCTGCCCTCGCTCGACGAACTGCGCGCGAAGATCCTCGGCCTCCTTGTGGCGCCGGCGACCAAGATCGCTCAGCTCTCCACCGCGCCTGCTGCGAAGCTGGCCCGCGTGGTTCAGGCCTATGCCTCGAAGGGTGAAGCGGCGTGATGCCATTCTCCAACTTAACTGGTTCGAACTGATACGCTGAAGGAAAGATAAAATGGCTGATTTGCAGAAGATCGTGGACGACCTCTCGAGCCTGACGGTTCTCGAGGCTGCCGAACTGGCGAAGCTCCTTGAAGAGAAGTGGGGCGTTTCCGCTGCCGCCGCTGTCGCGGTGGCTGCTGCTCCGGGCGCTGGCGGTGCCGGTGCTGCTGCCGCTGAAGAGAAGACCGAGTTCTCGGTTGTTCTCGCCGCGGCCGGCGACAAGAAGATCGAAGTCATCAAGGAAGTCCGTGCGATCACGGGTCTTGGCCTCAAGGAAGCCAAGGACCTGGTCGAAGGCGCACCGAAGCCCGTCAAGGACGGCGTTGCCAAGGACGAAGCCGAGAAGATCAAGGCTCAGCTGGAGAAGGCTGGCGCCAAGGTCGAACTCAAGTAAGGCAATTTGGGCCGGTTCCCTATTGGAACCGGCCCACTTCTACGAAATCTGCGGTATTTCAAGGCGTTGCTCTGGAACTGCCGCAAAAGCCGCCCATATAGGGGCGGAGGCACGAAAATGCAGTCCGCTTCGGGAATCAGATAGACCTCGGGGCCGGACAGCGGGAGACGGATGATTTCGGGCTTTTGCAGTCCGTAACGACAGGATTCAGACGGGCAGAGCGTGGCAGCGCTCCGCACGTCGTTTTGCGTTCTGAGATGTCAGGTTTCGGAACGTTTCGAATTTTCAACCCGGGGGCGATGCCAATCGCGCTTCGGAAGGTCCGCCTTCGGCAGGCGGCGAAATGAGAGGCCACGATGGCGCAGCAAACGTTCACCGGTCGCAAACGCGTTCGTAAGTTTTTCGGACAGATCAAGGAAGTGGCGGAGATGCCGAACCTCATCGAGGTTCAGAAGGCGTCCTATGACCAGTTCCTGATGGTCGAGGAACCCGCGGGCGGACGGCTGGATGAAGGCCTGCAGGCGGTGTTCAAGTCGGTGTTCCCGATCTCCGACTTCTCCAACACCTCGATGCTGGAATTCGTCCGCTATGAATTCGAGGCGCCGAAGTACGACGTCGACGAGTGCCGCCAGCGCGGCATGACCTTTGCCGCCCCGCTGAAGGTGACGCTGCGCCTGATCGTGTTCGATATCGACGAGGAAACCGGCGCCAAGTCCGTCAAGGACATCAAGGAGCAGGACGTCTACATGGGCGATATCCCGCTCATGACCATGA
>NZ_JBGMOE010000057.1:0-108581 GCF_041424195.1 Tardiphaga sp.
GCGGTGTATTGCCGGTTCTGCTTCCGCCGCGAGATGGTGGGCCCCGGCAAGGAGACCGCGCTATCGCGCGAGGCCTATGCAGCTGCGCTGGATTACATCCGGACCCATCACGAGATTTGGGAAGTGATCCTCACCGGCGGCGATCCCCTGATGCTGTCGCCGCGGCGGTTGAGCGAGATCATGGCGGATCTCGCGGCCATACCGCATGTGAAGATCGTTCGATTGCACACGCGGGTCCCCGTGGCTGATCCCGGCCGCGTCAGCGCGGAGATGGTGGAGGCATTGAAAGTCACGGGTGCGAGCACATGGGTGGCTCTGCATGCCAATCATCCGCGCGAGCTGACGGATGCTGCACGTGCGTCGTGCGCGCTGATCGTGGATGCCGGCATTCCCATGGTCAGCCAGTCCGTGTTGCTGCGCGGCGTCAATGACGATGCCGCGACCCTGACGGCGCTGATGCGTGGCTTCGTCGAGTGCCGTATCAAGCCGTATTATCTGCATCACGGTGACCTTGCGCCCGGCACCGCGCATTTGCGCACGACCATCGCCGAGGGGCAGGCACTGATGCGCGCCATTCGAGGCAATGTTTCCGGATTGTGCCAGCCGGACTATGTGCTCGATATTCCCGGTGGTTACGGCAAGGCGCCGATCGGCCCCCAGTATTTGTCCGGGAATTCTTCAATCAACCGCACCGCTGACGGTGGAGCTTCTGCGGAATCGGGCTATCGTGTGGTGGACTACTGCGGCGACGTTCATATCTATCCACCGAAGCCGTAACATTCGGCTTACACGCGCCACCTGGTGTTGGAGACAGAAAATGAAAACATTATTTGTGATCACGGCGGGCCTGTTCGTACTGGGACATTCGCTGGCTCTGGCGCAGGACTCATCCCGTAACCTGCCGCCCAGGACGCTGCGCTCGCAGCCCACCACGCAGAGCAATAGCGGCGGCGCTCTGCCAGAGGCTCCCGTCGGTCATCGCCAGCCGCGCCCGGGCGATCTACCGCCGGAGACCGGCAAGAACGATCCGTCCCGCATCGACGCGCAGGATCGCGAACTCGATCGGATGATCAAGAATATCTGCAAGGGCTGCTGAGCCCCTGCAGACCACCGGCCGGGTCAGGCCTTGTTGCGCGCAGCCATCGCCAGGCCGATCAGTGACGCGCCACCGATCACGAGATTGATGCCGACCATCAGGCCGATGGCCCATGCTGCGGTGCCGGGCGGGCCCGAGATGATGATAAAGGCGATCAAGATATCCATCAGGCCGGAGAAGGCCATCCAGCTCCAGCGCTCGGACAGCTCCTTGCGATGCTGGAGCGCATACATGATGGTCGCGACGCCTTCGGCGAGAAAATAGACGCCCACCACGAATGTCAGCGTCAGCGTACTCTCGGCCGGGCGCGTAAGCAGAATGATGCCGGCGCCGATGCCAAGGATTGCTGAAATCAGCGACCAGATGAAGCCCGGCGTCTGGCGCGCCCAGAAGGTCATCAGCAGGGCTGCTACGCCTGAGATGAAGAACATCCAGCCCAGCATGACGGTGATGGCGATGCTGGCCACCTGCGGTACGATCATCGCGGCGAAACCGAGGATCACCAGGATGATGCCCTCGATCAGAAATGCCTTCCAATGCGCGCGCACGGCGTCGCTCATCTTCGATTGCAGCTCGGCGAGGTTGGGCGGCATGGTCATGGCGGCGATATCCTGATCTGGCCGGCAGCATGCCGACCGTGGCTCGCATTTATCCGCTCACATGCGGAAGCGTGCAAGTTTGTTGATCGGGAATAGCTCGAATGTCGTGCCGGGGTCTTGAACGTTATGACTGTGCCGGTGCGGCCGTGCGCATGCGGTTGCGGCCGAGGATATAGGCCGCCGTCGTCAGCACCAGCAGCACAGCCCCGATGGCGATCGATGCCAGACCGAGCGGGATCAGCACCATGGTGACGTTGCGTGCCGGGTTAATGTACCAATGATGGATCGACGTCACCAGGAATGCTGTGCCGGCAAACCCTGCACCGCCGCCGGCCACCAGCAGCGCCCACATCCCGCGCAACTGGTTGAGCCGCTCGCGTGACACCTCGGTATGCGGCGCATGATGCGCGCCGATCCGCCGGACCAGTCGTGCAGCGAGAGCAATGGTGCCGAAGCCGATCACCACGCCGGCGGCCTCCAGCACGCGACGCAGTATACCGACGATCTCCGGATGTCGCTGCAGCGTCAGGAGAGGAAGGTCGAAACAGGCATGTAGCGTCACCGGCGCCAGGACGATGAGCATGGGCGTGCGAATGAAGGCCCAGCCGTCGCGGCGATGGGCGCCGAGCGCACGGCCGGAGCGGGCGATGGCGATGTAAGCGCCGGCAATGACGCCCAGCGCGCCGTGAAACGGCACGGTCAGCACGCTGCGCAGTACCGCGAGCGTTCGCCACATGTCGGGATATTGCAGGAGATAGACGAGATTCTCGTAGGCCGCGAAGCCGAGGCCGGCGGCGGCGCCGTAGACGACCGTGTCCATCGGATCGGCGGTGCGGGCGCGCTGGGTGGAGACCGCGATGATGACGAAGATCTTCACGATCTCTTCGGGGGCGGCGATGCCGAACACCGCGTGCAGCACCATGGCCAGGGTCGGGTTGTCCGTGAGGCCCGGAATTGCCGCGAACAGCGCGCGGGCGTAGCCGAGCAGGGAGATGCTGGCGGCCCCCAGCAGGAACGACGCCCAGACCAGTCCGGGTGGTCCCGGCCGTTCATCGGCAGCAATCACTAGCCACAGCACCAGCAGAGCTGGCGCCACGGCGGCGATACCGATCACAGTGGGAAGCGATTCGAGCAGATGCATGGAATTTAATTATAGACGGGCGAGCGGACCGGAAAGAGCGACTCTTGGGGGAGCCGCCTGCGGCAAAAGAGAAGCTGGCGTGGCCTGGCCAAGGCTGGAACCAATCAGCGCTCGGTCGATTGGGCTGAGACAGCTCATGCCGCACGGAAAATGACCATGGCCGACGACCCAACGACACCGCCCTACATCTACGAAGGGATCGAGCCCGCGCCTGAGGGCAGGGCGACAATCACAGAGACTATCACTGATGTGAAGGAGGCGGTGACCGACACCGTGCACCGCATCGGTGGGGCCATCGAGTCCGGCAAAAAGCCAGGAATGCCCTTAAGCATCCTGGCCAATATCGCGCGCGAAGCGCCGCTGGGCTCGCTGCTGGTTGCTTTTCTGCTCGGCGTCGCCGTGGCGCGCCGACGCTAGACGTCAGCGAATCCTGGCCGGCACCGAATCTGCTTCATGGTCCCCAGCGATGCCGGCTGACAGGCCGAAGAGAGTGGAGACACCAGCTTGCCCCCCTCGCTGCAGGCCGTGACGCGATCGACATCCGGGATCTCCGAAGTGCAAAGCCGCATCGCGTCGCCGGTGCAAAGCTGCTCCTGCTCGGCGCTGTAAGCGTGGCCGCCGCCGGTCAGCACGCCGAATGCAAGAACAAAGGAAACGGTTCCGTCGGAGACCGTTTTGTTTCATTGCTTGTTTGAAACACAGCGTGCCGGTCGGAATCCCCTCCCTGATGGATATCATTCAGAAGATCTCGGCGCTGATCGCGGCGCAGGCCGATTGGGCCGGGCCGCTGGGTTTCGTCATCGCCTTCTTCGGGTGTCTGGCCGGCTCCAGTTTCGTTGTGCCGGTCGCCGCCATCGTGACCGCGACGGGCGTGCTGATCGGTGCCGGCGTCGTGTCATGGACTTTCATCCTCTGGACGATCTGCGGCGCGGCGCTCGGTATGAGCGTGTCCTACGAGCTGGGCAAACGATATGGACCGCGGCTGCTGGACATGCCGATGCTTCAATCGCGCCAGCAACTGGTTGCGCGGGTGCGCGGACTATTCGACCGCTATGGCCTCGCCGCTATCATGGTCGGCTATCATATCGGGCCGGCGCGTGCGCTGGTCACCAGCGTTGCGGGTATCGCCGGAATGCCCCGCCTGAAGTTCGAAACGGCCAGCATCCTGTCGGCGGCGGTCTGGATCGTCGATCACGCCTTGATCGGCGCCATTCCCGGCACGTTCATCGACGCGGGCAGCCCATGGCTGCTCCCGGTGACATTTGGAGCGCCGGTCGTCGTGATCGTGCTGACGGTCATGTTGCTGCGCAAGGTGTTTTGAGAACAGCGCTGGCGCTCGTTGTCACGCCGCCTTCGAAATCTTCTTCTTGAGATGTCCGGTGTCGTGATCGCGGCGGAGCTGGCTGAGCGAGGTGTCATTCAGCTTCGGCAGCACTTCGCTGAGCGTGAGTGTGTCGGGATGCCCGGCCGCGAAGAACTTGCCGTAGATCTTGCGGAGTGTTGCCAGGGTAGTGCTGCCGTATTTCTCGGCTATCGCGCTGTCATGCGCGTGGAGGTAATCGCCACCGTCGTGCTTCATGTCTCGCTCCCTGCCGGGATCGCATGACCTCGCACCTTGAGTAGTGCAGATTGCGTTCGGCTGAACAGACTAGGCGCGGTGTTGTGGAGAGTACAAGCAGTTCACGTGTGCCCGGCCGCAATCAGCCGGGATGGCTTAGCCGCGCGCGCCCGGGCGCTTGCGCTGCACAACGACCTTCAACTTCGTACGGCCCTTGCTGGCGGCAGCGCGGGATCGCGAGCGACGCGGCTGCTCCCGCGCGGCGGGCTTGTCGTCAGTCGCCGAGGTGCTGGCAAAGGACTGGCGGAGATTGTCGAGGGTGGAGGTGAGGGCGCCGACCTGTTCGTTGAGCTTGCGGGCCTCGGCCTGCTGCGCTGTCATCAGGCGCTGCATGGTTTGCAGCTGATCCTGCACCACCTGGAGCTGGTCGATCGATTGCTGCTGCGTAGCCTCGATGCCCTTCGTTTTTTCGATCAACTGTTCGGATGCTTGTGCAACACGGGCCTGTTGCAGGCGCGATGCGGTGAGGCGCTCCGGCTCCGGCGTTGCTCCGCTATAGCTGCGCCAGGCGAAGATGCCGCCGATGCCGATAACGACCAGAAACAGGGCTGCGGCGGCAACCATGATCGGCTGCGGGCCGATCCCCCACATATGACTGTGTTCGGATGCGTAACTGTGCCGGGAAGCGCTTGGCGTGATTTCGACCATGAAACTCAAAGTCCTACGGCGTGTGATCGTTCCAATCCGCGGAAAACCGTCCAAAGCGTGTGGATTCGAGCAGGTTCGTGGCCAAGTTCAACCAAAATAAGGCTCGCAGGGTTTATGGGGCCGTCTGGCCCGGATCCGTGCGCGAATGGTGCCCGTTCAGAGTAAAATTTCGAACGTCTATGCTATTGATATTACGGTATAATTCTAGCTGGCGGTCGAGGGGTGACTGGGCTGTAGCCCGCACGCCGCGAATAGGTCGTCATCTGTCCAGTTTGCCGTCTCGGAGTGGCGGCATCGACGCGGGGGTGTCCAGCATCTAGCTAACCCCGCGCGGATTTCAACGCATGCCCGGGGATGGGACCCCGCTGACATCTGGGAACATCATTCTCAGGCAAGCCCCTCCGGACGGCCCATCAACTGCCTCTGCGTGACCACCATGCAGACGCATAATTTTCTGCACGAGATCGAGACCTAGGCCCGCTCCCCGTCCACCCTGCTGAAGGCGATAGAACGGTTCAAATACCTGTTCACGCTCTTCGGTCGGGATACCGCCCCCTTCGTCGCAAACATCAATCCAGCCGGCACGCGCGACGCGGATCAGGATCGTGCCACGACGCCCGCCGTGATCGATGGCGTTCTGCACGAGGTTGGTCAATGCGCGTTCAAGAGAGGTTTGGTCTCCTTTCACAGTGATATCCTCATCTTCCGGTTCAAAGGACATTTCGTAGCCGGCGGCGAAAGCCAGCGGCGCCAAGTCAAGGACTACACGCCGAGCGATGCCGACGAGATCAACAGGACCAAATTGATTGAGTTGCTGATCGAGGCGTTGGAGATCAAGAAGTTGGCCGGTCAGCACCGTCAGACGGGTGGCGTCTTCGAGCAAACGTGTTTTTTCCGGTCCAGTTGGAAGCGACGAGACCCGCGTTGTCAGGATCGCGATCGGGGTTCGAAGCTCATGGGCTGCATCGGCGAGGAAGCGCTTGTGACGCTCGTAACCTTTGTCGAGACGACCCAGGGCGTCGTTAACCGCCTTGACCAACGGAATGACCTCCATCGGAACCTCATCCACCGACAATTGTACACCGCGCCGGTCGATGTCGATCCGTTCGGCTTGCGCTGCGGCTTGTCCCAATCCTGCCATGGCTCGGCGAACCACGAATGGCGTCGCGAAGAAGGTCGCAAGCGCCATCAGACCGATAATGGGCAGGATAATGTTCAAGAACAGAGGTGGCGCAGCGGCGATGACCCTGTTCACCGAGATGCTGCCCTCTGTTCCCGTCAGTATCTGTACCTTTCCGGCAGGCGTATCGACCCATTTGACGAGCCCCGCTGGCGGTGACGCTTCTCCTACCGTCCGTCCGAGCCGCGCGTCGCTGATGTGGTCAAGCGCGTCAGCGATCAGCATAAAGTCCGGCGGCACCGTGCCCTCCGACAAACGGTGCCCTTCCTTGTCCCGGACGATGAACCAGAGATCAGAGATTTCTGATCGCAGATTTGCTAGTTCCGGTGTCTGGCGCAGGATCAATCCGCCTCCAGCGTCCCGTTCTACCGCGGCTTTGAGAACATCAAGGGTGCTGCCTTCATAGTCATCACCTAGAACACCGCTACGCCACAATGCCGCCGCGACCAGCAAAATGAGCAGAACGAGCAACGTCAACATGGTTGCTTGCAATAGCACCAGGCGACCGACGAGGCGCCACTTGAGAGAGCGTGGTCGCAGTACAGTCACGGCGTTTCTCGCAGAAGATAGCCAACCCCGCGAATGCCGTTGATCGTCACACCGGCGTTCGCATCTCCGAGTTTGCGACGTAAACGGGAGATATGGGTATCCAACGCATTGGGCTGAACTTCGTCGTCAAGGCCGAAGACTGCCTCCATAAGGGATGATCGTTGCACCATGCGTCCCATACGGCGCAACAACGCTTCCAATACGAGTAATTCGCGGCGCGGCATTTCCAGGTGTCTTCCCTCGATACTTGCCTCGCGATGGGCAAAATCAAACGAGATGCGCCCGACGCGCACGATATCGGACTGTACGTTGGCCGGTCGACGCAAAAGAGCACGCAACCGTGCCAGCAGTTCCTCGAAGGCAAACGGTTTGGCGAGATAATCGTCCGCACCTTTATCGAGACCCTCAACCCGGTCTGCAAGATCACCGCGCGCGGTGAGCACGAGCACCGGGACGATGTTTCCGCTAGCGCGCAACTTCGGAATAAGGGATAGCCCATCGCCGTCCGGCAACTGACGATCAAGCACCACTGCATCGTAGGTCCCCTCTGCGACGATGGCTTCTGCCTCCGACAGGTTGGATGCGTGATCGACTATTATGTCGTGGCGCGTGAGGGCTGCACGCAGTGCTGCGACCATTTCCAGCTGGTCTTCTACTAACAGGACTCGCATCAACTAGTCTTCCCATCCCGTTGGCATATCCATCCCATCCACTCTAGCGACTCTTCATTGCAGCAACCTTGCATGGGATTCCCACGGAGCCCCTGAGTTATTTTCTGCAAGGTTCACTTCCGACAGGTTCTTGCAATCTACGGGTGAGACATAGGAGGCCCATCGGCGAGGCATTGCGAGTCCGCCCCGCCGCTGACCGATGTCGCCCCACCCGCTCGATTGTATGCCTCATGCAGCAAATACAAATGCGCCACTCGAAGGAAATGCAATGGTCTTGAGATCGAATGATCACCCTGAATCCGGCCTCGCGCGCCCACGAGTGCGGACAGCCGGGATGCCGGCTGCTGACATCCTTTCGTTTTTTCTCTCCTGGATACGTAATCCATTGCGTGTCGCTGCGGTGGCACCATCAGGCCCGGCCGTCGCAGCGTTAATGACTCAAGAAATCACCGCTGAGACTGGCCCTGTCATCGAACTCGGCCCGGGGACAGGTCCGTTCACATATGCGCTTTTGGGCCGTGGCGTGCGGGAGCACGATTTGACGCTGGTTGAATATGGCTCCGATTTCATTCGTTTGTTGCAGGCACGCTTTCCGCACGCCCGCGTGTTCTGGATGGATGCGGCTTGGCTCGACAAATACAAACTATTCGAAGGTGCACCGGTCGGCGCTGTCATCAGCGGACTGGGGCTTCTCACGATGTCACCGCACAAAGTCACTGCCATTCTCAGCGGGGCGTTCGGCTACCTGCGCCGGGACGGTGCTTTCTATCAGATCACCTATGGCCCGAGCTGTCCCATCACGGACACCGTTCTTGATAGCCTTAGCCTCCAGGCAACCTGCATTGGCCATACGCTTCGCAACCTGCCTCCGGCTTCGGTGTATCGCATCACCCGGCGCAAACCCACAACCAACTGAGGCATAATGGAAACGTCGAGCACGATCGTAACACTGCTGAGCTTCGGCCTTGTGGGAATTGGCTGCCTGGCTGTCGTCGAGAAGTTTGTCCCCCTTTTTCCGTCTTACGTCCTGCTGATGTTTCTCGGAATGACCGTCTCCGATAGCGCCACTCTCGCCATGACGATTTTGGTAACCACCGTCGGATCAGTCATCGGAGCCGTCGGCTGGTACGGACTTGGCTGGGCTCTAGGATCTGAGAGAATCGAGAGCCTGGTTGCTCGCTACGGGAAGTTCGTGCTTCTCCGGCCATCGCTCTATGGACGATTGACGGGCGCTTACCGCAGTAACCATTTTTGGGTAACGCTCGTTGGTCAGACCCTTCCGACTGTACGAATCTATCTGGCTCTACCAGCCGGAGTGCTGCGGCTTGAGCCCAGAGCGTTTCTCGCAGCGACATCGCTCGGCACCTTGATCTGGAATATGCCATTTCTGAGCTTGGGATATGCCTTGCGAGGCAGTGATCGCGATCCGGTCAGCATCGGTTTTTGGGTCGCCATTGCCCTCATTGCAGCAGAATTCGCAATCCTCCTGGGGCTTCGTTTCTTCAACCGGTCTGTGCCGCGTCCTTCCAGCATCACTGCAGACGAACACAATGGCGGCGTCTGACACGCCCGCTTCTGAAGTTTGCTGGACCCGAAATTGCCGCCCGGGTTTTGAGCAAGAGTCACACCGTCAGGCAGCAATGGGATGTTCGATCACGCGATTCCCAATTCTGCCGAGGAGAATGTATGAGAGCTTCCCTGTCCCGCTTCAAACCCAGCACCGGCGTTCTTGAACAAGCAGCCGCCGTGGGGATGATCCTGTTCTCGAGCTACAAGCTCGCTCCCTTACTCGCTGACGACCAACGCCGCGGGGCTGGTTTCGCGTTCGTCCTCTTGATGGCAAGTGTTTACTGGCTACGCTCGGCCCTCAACAGGCGAGCCATCCGCAGCGCGACGAAGGCCATCATCAGTTTCGCAGAACTAGCCGCGATGGTGGTCCGACATGACAAGGCCGGTGACGGACACCTCGACTGCAATGATTCTGCGAACAAGAACATCCCGTTCGATCCCGGCGAGCCTCTCTCGTCGACGGCAGCATCAACCCAGCACGAAACTGTTACTAGAGTTAGGACGCTCTTTATTTCCGACATACACCTCGGCACCAGCGGATGTCAGGCCGACCAGCTGATCAGATTTCTTAACAGCTACAATGCCGACACCGTATTTCTCGTGGGTGACATCATCGACGGGTGGCGCCTGAAATCAAATTGGTATTGGCCACATGCGCACAACAGCGTCGTGCGAAAACTGCTGTGCATGGCATGTGAGGGAACGCGCCTTGTCTACATTCCCGGCAACCACGACGAATTCGTGCGTGATCATATCGGCTCGACCTTCGGAAGCATTGATGTTGTCAATCATGCGATTCATAGCGGTGCGGATGGCAGGGACTACTTGGTCACCCATGGTGATCAGTTTGATCTTGTCGTCAGCCATGCCCGCTGGCTTGCCCTTCTCGGCGATTGGGCCTATCGATTCGCACTGACTTGCAATGCAAAGCTCAACTTCGTTCGTCGACGGCTTGGTCTTACTTATTGGTCATTCTCTGCCTGGGCGAAATTGAACGTCAAAAACGCAGTCAATTACATAGGTCGTTTCGAGGAAGTGTTATCCGCCGAAGCGCAACGACACAAGGTGAAGGGCGTGATTTGCGGCCATATTCACCATGCTGTCATGCACGACGACTTCGGTGTGCGCTATATCAACACGGGAGACTGGGTGGAATCCTGCTCGGCCGTGGTCGAGCACTACGATGGAAATTTTGAGATACTGCGATGGGTGGGGTCGCCGTCACCTCCTTTGACGATTGAAACGACGATCGTTCCGCTGGCGGGGGTCGTTGCGTAATGCGGGTGTTGGTTGCGACCGATGCCTGGCGGCCGCAAGTGAACGGCGTGGTTCGCTCCCTGGAAAATCTGGCGAGTGAGGCGCCTTTCTTCGACGCTCACATCAGCTTTCTGACTCCCCATGATTTTCGGACGGTACCGCTGCTTGGTTATAGCGAAATACGGCTTGCTTTGGCGTCGCCCGGCGCGGTCAAACGTGCCATCGCCTTGGCGCGACCCGATTTCGTACACATCGCAACTGAGGGTCCCATAGGCTGGGTTACGCGACACGTTTGCCAGAAGGAAGGATATCCCTTCACGACGAGTTATCACACCCGCTTTCCAGAATATCTTGCAGCTCGGCTGCCAGTGCCGCTGGCGTGGAGTTACTCAGCACTGCGACGCTTTCACAACAGCGGAGCGGGCATCATGGTGGGCTCACCGACACTCAGGGAAGAGTTGGAAGCTCGAGGATTCGGAAATCTCATGCTTTGGTCGCGGGGCGTCGACGCTCGCGTTTTCCGCCCGCGCATCGGGCGTCCGCTCGCATTCCCTAAGCCGGTCTTTCTGTTTGTCGGCCGGCTTTCCATTGAAAAGAATATCACGGCCTTTCTGACGCTGGATCTTCCCGGCTCGATGGTCGTTGTCGGCGATGGGCCTTTGCGCACGAGATTGGAAACCAAGTTTCCGAACGTACATTTTCTCGGTACTCGTACCGGAGAGGCGCTTGCAGAAGTTTATGCATCCGCGGACGTCTTCATCTTTCCGAGCCTCACCGACACTTTTGGAATCGTAATCCTTGAGGCCTTGGCATGCGGCCTGCCGGTTGCGGCATTTCCAGTTATGGGGCCGCTCGATGTGATCGGACAATCGGAGTGCGGTCGTCTCGACACAAATCTGCAGCGCGCGGCACTGGGCGCATTAGACATCTCTCGTGAAAGATGCCGCGCCTATGCTTCAAAGTTTACGTGGAGGGAAAGCACGCACCAGTTCATCGAGAATATCAGGCGTGCGCACGACGTTTGACCCAACTGCCAGCGAATTTGTATTTTCCTTCGTCGGGGCAGGCAGTGTAGTCACTGGTTATCAATGCGAGAGCCGAACCTCTTGCGAAAGTTCTGCAAGGTCATCGGCACCTTCGTCGGATAGAGCTGTGGTCAACACGGGAGTTCCCGCTGGTTGAGGATGGCGTAGCCGAGGTTGATGACATCCTTCGCGATCGCCTTGAGAGTCTTAAGCTCGACCGGAAGCGCGCAGGGCGCCCTTGATCGCGTCCGGGTACAGTTTTGTACGCAAATGGTGAGCCATTCGGAATAAAACTGCGAACTCTCATACTATTGAAATCGCGATGTGACTTTAGCAAAGCCCAATCGGGCGTTGCATTCGCGTTCGTAATTACACTTCTCCGGGTCGGAAGCAACGCAAGGCCGCAGATTCGCGGCATTCTCAGTGGTCACTGGAACGCCGGTTCATTTCCTCCAAGAGTTCGCGCATTGCATCGAACTGCGTGCCGAAGCCCTTCCAATCTCCGGACTTCAATCGCTCCACCGCTTGATTGTAGCGATCAAGCGCCTCCCGTGCGTGACTTGTCGCCGGGCTTGCAAGGGGCGTCTCCTCTGTTGTGCTTGAGACTGACGACTTTGCGCCGGGCTCTACGAACAGCGCCGCCAAGGCCTCGTCGAGCGTCTCCTTCATTACGACATGTTCACCGTAGGCTGCGATCACCCGTTTCAGCTCCGGCAGGTGCCCCTGCTGCGCTCGCAAATAGAGTGGCGACACGTAAAGAAGCGAGTTCTCGATCGGGATCACAAGCAGATTCCCGCGAATGACCCGCGAGCCCATTTGATTCCACAGCGTGAGTTGTTGCGAGATCTCCGTATTCTGATTGATCCGCGCCTCGATCTGGAACGGGCCGTACACGAGCTTGTCCTTGGGAAACTCGTAGACAATCAACTTTCCATAGTCGGGTGCGTCGCAACGCGCGGCGAGCCACGCAATCATGTTATCGCGGCGGCTCGGCACCATGGGAACCATGAGGAAGAATTCGGCCTGCGGCTCGCCGGGCAGCCGCATGATAATATAATAGGGGGGCATCGATGAGACGCCTTCGCCGTCCGGCTGACGTGGGAATTGCCAGAGATCCTCGCGGTTGTAGAAAACGTCGGCTGCCTCCATGTGATAGGTTTGATACAGCCGCGCCTGAATCCGGAACAGATCCTTTGGATAGCGAATGTGCTTCCGCAAGTCCGGAGGCATAGCCGTGAACGGCTTGAACAAGGTCGGAAAGATACGCTGATAGGTCGCCGCAATCGGGTCGCCGGGGTCGATCAGATAGAAGTCGACGGTCCCGTTATAGGCGTCGACAGTAACCTTCACGGAATTTCGAATGTAATTGAGGTCGAGATCTTGCGCAGGCTGCGCAGAGGGAAAATAGGAACTCGTCGTGTAGGCGTCCTGCATCCAGAACATTCGCCCATTGCTGATAACCAGATAGGGATCATGATCAAGCCTGAGGAATGGAGCGATCGTACTCACCCGTTCCTGGATGTTGCGTCGGATCATGATCCGGCTGTCGCTCGTGATGTAGCTTGAGAGAAGCAGGTTCGGGTCGTTGAAATAGTAGGCGAACAGCGTTCTCCACACCATCGCTCCGATCGGAACGCCTCCAGCGCCGTCATAGGCGGCATAGACGTTGTCTTTCCCTTTCGGATAATCGAACTCCGGCGTGCTCCCCTTGACGATGACGTAGTCGCTGCTCTCTTCACCGTAGTAGATGCGAGGTTCGTCGATCTTGGGGCCTCCGTCCGCGACTGGCGGAATATCCCGCAAATAGAACAGCGGAAGTCCTTCAGTGGTCTTGCGGGTGACCGGGCTCATCACTGCGCCATTACCGTGAGTGAACAGCACGTGGCGGTTGACCCATGTCTGGGCGTTCGGCGGCAACAAGGAGGGTCGCAGTTCGCGAGCCGAGAGCATCACGCTTTGGTAGGAACCGTCGAGCCAATAGCGATCGACCTCGAGATTGAGGAATTTGTAGTAGGTGCGGATCTCCTGCAGTTGCGCGTAGGTATCCGACAACGGCAGCCAGTCCCACAGCCTGATATTTTCGATTGTCGCCTTGTTGGCCTCCAGCGTTTTGAACGTAAGATTATGTTCGGCACCAAACGGCTTGGCTGCGATCTGTTCGAGATTGTAGGCCTGCCTCGTGAGTGCGATGCTGCGTTCGATATAGGGCTTCTCAAGCTGCAACTCGGTCGGCCTGACGAAGAAGTGCCGGAACAGGGAAGGGGCGAGGCCGGACAGCACGACAGAGCCGACGCCGACGAGGACGAACGCGACGGCAAGCAATCGGTAGGTGCGCACCTGCACGTTTACCCAGGCGGTAAACGCCGCGATGATCGCAAGCCCGACCATGAGCCACAGGCCCGGTAGTCCCACGTGGATATCGGTGAAGCTTGCGCCAACGACTACGCTATTGTCGCCGTACAGCAGCAGATAGCGGTCGAGTCCGTAGGACCAAGCCTTCACGCCGAAGAGAAGGCCGACCAGCGCCGAGCCGTGAGCAATCACTGTCGGCGAGATTGATCGGCGGTGAACGCTGTATTCAATGTCGCCGCGCACCCAGTAGATCGCTCCGGCGAAAAGTGCACTTAGAACGAGGGTGAACAGCATCCAGTTCTTGACCGCGATATAGGCGGGCAGCGAGAAGAGATAGAAGCCGATGTCCTTGTTGTAGAGGGGATCCTCTGCGCCAAAAGGCACCTGATAGAGAAATTGCAGGAAGATGCCCCAATCGCCGGCCTCTGCAGCGGCGACCAACAGAGCGAGCAAACCTGCACCGAGCGCGATAAACCGGGGCCAAGTCAGTCGATCGCGCATCATAATGGCGAACGGATCGGGCGGCGGCGCATTGCCAGCCGGGTTCCACGCGGAGGCGGCAGCCTGTATCGCCGGCCGCCCGGCAAAACGCCGCGCCAGCCATCCGTTCAACCAAAGGACGGCGGTGGTCGGCGTCCAGACGGCAAGAAAGACGACGGCTTTGGCGCTGATCGCCGTTAAAAAAACCTGCAGATAGCCGATCGAGGAAAACCACAACCAATCGACCAGAAAGTCGCTCGCGAGGGCGAGGAGGATCAGGCAAATTCCTACGAAGAGAGCCGCAATGGTCAACCTGACCACGGCGTTTTGCCTTGGTGCCTTCCGTCCGGGTCCGGTGATCCCGATCGTCATGGGTTGATGATAGCGGAAATAAGGAACGCCTGCCGATTGATTCTTGGACGGAACTGCAGGCGAAGGGCGGCGCGCGGTGGCTTGAAGTTCCGTCGTCGGGATCGCAGAAGCCTGTTTCGGATTTTGTCAGGGCCGGATCAGCCGATAGCTTCCTCGCCAAGTCAGCCTGATCGGCATAGATCACGCAATCGGGCAAGAGCATGGCTCGTCCCCTCGTGACGCTAACGAATGGTACATGCGCACGAACGCTATGCTATCGGGTATTTTATGCCAACGTATGCACGATTACCGGCCCGGCGACTGCCGTGGCCGGCCCGATGAGCAGGGGCGCGAGGTTCTGTTCGATCCATGCGAGCCCGCGTCTGTTCGACTCCTCCGCTCCCGCATGGTTGTTGAAGATGCTGATCGCCATCACCGTGTCGTCCGGCGCATAGACCACATAATAGGCCATGAAACCTTCGACATCACTGATGATCGGAATGGCACCCTCCTTGATCCTGCGTGCCAGCTCTTCGGCCATGCCAGTCTTTGCTTTGCCTTGTCGAATGGCGGCGTACATGCGCTCCTCCTTCACCGGCGGACTGCCCGCGGTCGCGACTGCTGCGACCCTGCATCAAGGCGAATTAGGCGGGGGCGAGCAGCCGAATTTCCCGCGTACTGAAACCTACGCCATTCACCGCAACGATACCATCCAAGCCTCACGCCTGTCGGTGCCGGCAGCTCCAGCCTGGTGACCAGGCACGGTCAGTTGGCGCGGCACTTAAGTTGATGCCTTCGCCATGGCGGAAACCCACTAAATTGACGGCATCCGTGCCGTTGTGGATTCGCGGATCTGTTCGGAGTGGTGGCAAATGGCGCTCCCTAGCGGAATCGAACCGCTCTCTCCACCGTGAAAGGGTGGCGTCCTAACCGATAGACGAAGGGAGCAAAAAACCCCGGCCGATCCAGCGGCCCGAAATCAGGCCAAGGATACCGCGGTTCTGCACGGTTATTTCTAAAATCGCCGCAACATCAAAGCTTTAGGGCTAATCTATCGCGGGCGGCACCGACCGAAAGCAAATCAGTTTGGTGCCAGCGGCCGAACGTATAGTGACGTTTGTTCGGGTCGGCAAGTGGTCGGTGAGTGATCAGGTAAATGATCCCCATGGGGCGCGCCAACCGTGTGCACAGGACATTTCGAACTTTTCCGCACCTTTCAACGGTTCTTAAAGCATGCGGGCCTAAGGCTCTCCTTTGGGGGCGTGGAGCGATGCGATGGCACTGACAAAAAAACGCGATACACGCCGGTCCGTGCACCAGGCCGGATGGATTACGCTGGACGGTGGCTTCGCGGCCCGGCAATGCAACGTGCTGGATCTCTCGGCCTCTGGCGCAAAAGTCGTCGTCGACGATCCCACCTCGGTCCCCAACAGGATGAAGCTGGCTTTCTCGCGCGATGCGCGCACCGGGCGTACTTGTGAAGTGGTCTGGCGCCGCGGCAAGACGCTTGGCGTTCGCTTCATTATCTAGGACGGGATCGACTTGCGACCCGATATCGTCATCCCGGTATTGATGGGCTGCGCACTGCTCTGGTGGATCAGCCGCGGCATGAGTTGGCCCACACGCCTTGCCGTCGCCGCGATCACGCTGGTGGTGATTGTTGGCATCCTGCTGATCGAACGTTCGTTGTAATAGCGCTCAAGAGAGCGCCTGCGCGCAAGAGCGCGTCAGCGTTCAGGAAAGCTGCGGCGCAACATAGGTCCGGAAGCCCGGCCTTGCCGAGATCGCCTGGTACCAGCGCTGCAGGTGCGGAAGTGCCGGGCGGGTGACGCCCTCGACGCCGAACCAGCGCCGCGCGTAGCAGCCGATGGCCAGATCAGCCAGGCCGAAATCATAGCCTTCCATCCAGGCGCTCCGGGAGAGCTGCCGGTCGATAATTTCCCACAGCAGCGCATTGGCGTCGGCGACCTTCTGCAGCGCCGCCATATCCCGTTCAGCCTTGGGTGTGCGCACCAGTCCCCAGAACAACGGGCGCTCGGCCGGCTGCAATGTCGTCAATGTCCAGTCGAGCCAGCGTTCCATCCCGGCGCGCGCCTTTGGGGCGGAGGGATAGAGGGGCGACGTGCCACCATAGGCCAGCGCGATATAGCGCATGATGGAATTGGATTCCCACAGCACGAAATCGCCTTGCACCAGCGTCGGCACGCGGCCGTTGGGATTCATCGCCAGATAGTCGGCCTCGTCGTTGCGGCCGAACTGCATGCCGGCATCGATGCGGTCATAGACGACATCGAGCTCCTGGCAGCACCAAAGAACCTTTTGCACATTGACCGAATTGGCGCGGCCCCAGATCTGCAGGGGCGGAAAGGGAGTCTGTGGCACGATGAACCTCGCTGGCGGCTAGTCGCCGCAGGTTTAGCCAGCAACGCGCCGCCATCGCAAGGCCGGTCTCGCGTCAATCGCTCACAATGGAGCTGGCCCGCAAACGAAACAGGCCCCGCGTGAGCGAGGCCTGTTCATCGGTTCAGCCTGGGAAGCGTCAGCGACCGAAGAAGAGCCACAGCAGAATGATCACCGGAATCGGTACACCCAGCAGCCAGAGCAAAATTCCACGTCCCATCGTCGCAGCCTCCATGAAATCAGTATCGCATCATCAACGCAGCACTGCTCATGACGTTCCACCGCTGCGAATCCAGCGATGCATTTTGTGAGTTACCAATGTCCGGTGTTGGGCATGGACGACCACGGCTCCTGCGGCGGCAGCGCGTCGCCCTTTTGCAGGAGTTCGATCGAATGCAGATCGGGCGAACGCACGAAGGCCATCTGGCCGTCGCGCGGCGGACGATTGATGGTGATGCCGAGCTTCATCAGCCGATCGCAGGTCGCATAGATATCGTCGACCTCGTAAGCGAGATGGCCGAAATAGCGATCCTCACCGTATGTCTCTTCATCCCAGTTGTAGGTGAGCTCGATCAGCGGCGCGCCGCGCCCCTTGGTCTTGGCCAGGAGCACCTCGTCTTCGGCGGCGCACAAGAACACCAGAGTGAATTTCGCCTTGTCGTTGTCGACCCGGCGAACTTCCTTGAGGCCCAGCGCATCGGCATAGAATTTCAGGGCCGCATCCAGATTGCGGACGCGCAGCATGGTGTGAAGGTAGCGCATTGGAATTGTCTCCATGGGATCGACACAAGCGAGCAACCACGAGGGCAGCGGCGCCTGCCATAGCAGCTAAACGAGACAAATGGCAGATGTCGCTTCGAGAAAGAGGGCGCTCCATCTGAATTGTGAAGAGCTCTGCCCTCAGGCGCTGACATCCACAATGGCAGGCGTATCGATCTCGCGCTTGTGCCAGACGGTCAGATCCTTGCGCGGCTTTTCCCACGCATATTCATCGCCGCTGGCATGCAAGTGTTGAAGAGCCGCAACATGCGCGTCGTCGGCACTCTTCGCCTCGACAACGATCTCCACGGATTCCTCGACGGAGCGAACGACGACGACGCTAAAAAACTTCTTTGCCATGCGGGCATAACCGCCGACGCAAGACTACGTTCCCGCGGATGATCCGTCTGGTCGGCTCGCTTGTTGTTTTACCGGCGACTTTGTCGTGCGGGCAGCCCCAAAGGGCAGGGCTAGGTCGGGGCGATGCTGAGGTTATAGTCCTCGATCTTTTCCCGCGTGATGTCGACGATGGCGCCGGGAAACCGAACCGCCTTGCCCGACGAATCGAGTGTGCATTTACCGCGCGCATAGACCCAATGAATGTCGCCGTGAGAGACGACACGATATTCACGCGAGAAAACCTGACCTGTCGTCAGCGAGCGACTGATATCGGCGGCGACATCATCGATGTCATCCGGATGAATGGCATCCAGCCAGTCTTGCAACGGCGTGCCTTGCGAGGCCAGGTCCGCATTGACGCCGAACAGGCGGGCGAATTTGCTGTCGGCATAGACCCGGTCGTTGGCGATATCCCAATCCCAGGTGCCGACCAGACGATCGCGAATGCTGGCGTCGTCCTGATGGCGCGTGCCGGTCCGGGCCGCTTCGAGCGACGCCATGCGCAGGAGTTGCGCCAGAATGGATTGATGGCTGATCTCCGCCGAAACGGCGAGCTCCCTGCAGATCTCCGAGATGGGTCGACCGGCGATCATGCAGCGCTCGCAATCATCTGGGGCTCCGGAACTTGTTGGCCTATCGGTCGTAGTATTACGTATATTGATAGGCATTCAATTCAACGTACAGGGAAAAGGTTCCGAAACCTTTCTGTACAACTTGGGAGTGTTATTCGTGTGGCGGTTTGGAAGAGCGTCGGATGAGGAGGCCTTAAAAATGGTTGTGACCTACCTCACCATTAACGAGCCGGAGCGCCGTCGCGAAATATTCGAGCTCGCCGAGAAATATGCGAAGGAGACCTGCGCTCCGCCGATCTCGCAGGACAATATCGACACGAAGTAGCACAGCAGGAAACTAACGGATCGGGCAGGGTCGCCTCCCGATGCGGAATCTGTAGTTTGGTTCGATCGCGGAAACGGCTAAAATTAACAGTCCCAAACGGCTTCATTAAAATCCGTTCTGACTGCTAACCTTCATTGGTTAGGTTAAAACCAGAGTATGATTGCGCGGAAATACGGCTGAGCTATTCATTTCCCATCGAGGGAGTGACCCATGTCCGCTTCGTTTCACAATGCCGACAAGCCGACCCATCGACGGGTAATGCTCGTAGGATTTCTGTTCTGCGCAGCCTTTGTCGCCGTGAGCTTCCTTGCTCGGCCACAGCCAGCGTCGGATCACGTCCTGCTCAAGGCGGACAAGCTTGTGCGCACCGCGGGCCAGCCGGTAGCGGCCAACTAGGCCCCGCCAGCTTTAGCGCTGGCTCGGCATGGTGTTGGGGGTGAAGGGCACGATCACGCGTACCGGCTCTTGCGGCGCTGGTCGCTCATAGGCGACGCGCTGGGCGCCCTTGCTGGCAACAGCGGATGTCGGCTCAAGTAGCCACGGTACAACGGCGATCATTCCACAGACAAGCGCGACCGCGCTGAGCAGGAATAGGCCATTATCTTCTTCTCTCGGTCCCATGCCATGGAAACACCGCACTGCGGCGTTCGTTCCGATGGGCTATGTGACCGTATACGAGCGGCTGCGGGAGGAAGGTCATGAGAATTGTCGGTGTCGGACTGCTGATCGCTGTCATGCCGCTGCAGGCCTTTGCGGAGACTCCCAGGAAGCCGGTCGCGACCAAGCAGGCGATGAAGCCTGCGCCGCGGAAACCGAATCCCTGTGCGGAATACGGCGCCGGCTTCGTGCAGGTGGAGGGGACGTCGACCTGCATCAGGATCGGTGGGAGCCTCGGCGTCGCTGGCGGCGTTTCGCACTAAGGCACGGATCGCTGCCGGGACAGGTGGTGGCTACCTCAGACCTTCTTGTCGAGCTCACTCGGCTCCTCCGGCGGCTCGCGATGGTCGTCATAGGCCCGCTTCGCCTGCAACTGGTCCCATGCCCCCGTACGCAATGACAGCCGGCCGTAAGGCGGCGGATTCGGCCTCAGTTCGACGGGTTGAACGATAAGGGCTCTGGACGTCATCTCCCGACAATACCGGGGGCGCGATTGGGTTCTCCGAGTTCTGGAAGTGCAGTTAAAGACGGGTTGGCGAGATCTGCGGCATTTGAACGATCGCTCGAGCGGCGCCAGGAACAAGTCACAATAATGCGTGTTCTGCACTCACCAGACGACATACGGAACTCGTTGAATGGACGAAGAATTCAGTGACACCGGCGAGCAGCTCGCCACTTACATCAACCAGTTGATTGAAGAGGCCAACAACGATGGACGACCTGAAGAACAAGGGGCAGCCGGACCGCAGCAAGATCAACATGCACGAGGCGCATGAAGTGAAATACTGGACCCATCAGCTCGGCGTTTCCCGCGAGGAGCTGCAGGCGGCGGTGGAGAAAGTCGGCAATGCTGCTGCGGCCGTGCGCAAGGAACTGGCCCGTTAGAAGCGATGCATCTGTCAAGGCAGGCAAACCAAACGGCACCCGATCGGGTGCCGTTTTGCTGGATGACATAGGTGACATACCGGAGTCAGATGCCCATGGGAACGCCGTAATAGTCGTTCACCGCGCGGGCCCGCGATGTATCAGCCCAGTTCCAGCTATTGTCGTTACCGTATTTCGGCGCATTTTCGAGCTGCTTCTGCGTGACGCCAATGCGATAGCCGCCAAGCTCCGCGTCGTATTTCAACGACTGCCAGGGCAGGGGATAATGTTCGTCGCCAATGCCGAGAAAGCCGCCGAAGCTGAGCACAGCGTAAGACACCCTGCCACTCTTCTTGTCGATCATCACGCGCTCGATCGAGCCGATCTTCTGGTCATCGGCGCCGAACACTGCGGTGCCTTCGACCTTGTCGCTGCCAATCAGGTTACCTTGTTCACTTGCTTCGATGGGCATGTACAGCCTCCCTTTGGGTTGTGTCTGGCAAACCGGTGAAAGGGAGAAACGTTCCTGCGTCGTTGCTGCGCGGACGTTTTGGAGACGTAGTTCCGTCAGCGGCTGGCGACCAGGCGCAGGCGCGGCTTGAGCGTCTCCTGCAGGTCTTCGGCAAGCTTGAGGACCCGCGGATCGCTGGAGCGGGCCGCGCATGTGGAGAACTGATTGACGGAACGGGCAAGCGCTTCGCGTTCTTCGCGCGTACGTGTGACATGCGGACTCGACAGGCGCAGCACCATCTGGCCGAGGCCGACGAGCAATTCGTCGAGCGCTTTGTCGATCTTTGCGATCTGTTCGATCATCGCCATCACTCCACTGCTCGTACGCGCGTCTGTGCGACACCGCGTACATTCATGAAGAGGAAAGCGTCGGCTTTACGAGCCGTTCCGATAACCGGCCCTTCATGGTGAATGAAGCGTGAAGACGGTGCGGGGTAAGTTAAGGCCTCACCCCGAGATGATCGGTGCCTTATCGCGGGGGAGTGCAGCGCAACGATGCGTATAGGGTGACGGTTTCAGTTTGCGATGCGTCACGGGAATCATCTTGTCGTGTCCGTTGTGTTCATCGAAGAGGCGCAGCCGCTCTCTGATGAATTCGGGGTGCGCCGCGTGAAAGGCCTGAAGCTGACGGGCAAGCTGCGCGCGGCGATAGCGGATGGGCGTCATGACGCACTCCCGGTCTGGAACCTGAGCAGTGAAATGTTACAGGCCGTGAAACCAACAAAAAAGCTTGGCGTTATTTGGCCAGTGGTGAACAGAGAGGATTTCACATGAAAAAGGCAGCATTGATCCTGACCACTGTCGCAGCCATCGGCACCACTGCCGTGACGGCGCCGGCTGAAGCACGGGGATGGGGTCGAGGTTGGGGACCGGGTCCCGCAATCGGTTTCGGCATTGCCGCAGGTGCGCTGGCAGCGGGGGCGCTTGGCGCGTATGGACCTTACGGATACGGATATGGACCGCGTTATTATGGCTACGGTCCCGGCTACGGCTATTACCGACCGCGCTATTATCGGCCGGCCTACTATGGCGGTTACTATGGTCCCGGCCCCTATGCCTATTATGGCCCGCGCTACTATCGCAGCTACGGCTATTGGTAGGCGCCGAACAATATCAAGGCCCGGAGCATGGCTTCGGGCCTTTTGCGTTGAACGTGCAGTGACTCGCATTCAATAAAAAGCCCGCCATGATCATGGCGGGCTTTTTATTGAATTCTGCTGCGCGAGCAGGTTGCAGCTAGTGCCGCGCGCGACGTTCCTGACGTGGTGTCACGAACTCGTTCCAGTCGGTGGCACGTACCTTTTCGATGGTTGTCTCGTAATAGTCTTCACGCTCGCGCTGAAACTTTGCCTGCTTCTCGCGAAATTCTGCCACCCGGCGTTCCATGTCGGCGCGTGCCGCTGAAATTCTTTCTTCGTTCATTCTCTTCTCTTTGTTTCGCTCTCCAAGGGAGAGCATCGATGTCGAATGCGGCATCAATCTGATCTTTGCAAGGCGACCGGTGGATAAGTCGCAGCACGCAACGCTCACACCAGCTGAGATCTCCCGCACCGAATCACCGGTAAAACAAAACCTCGCTTCACGGCCCTGAAGCGAGGTTGGATGTTTCGACGCCGACGACGCGACAAGGTTCCGCTATTCAGCAGTCTCCAGAGCGAGGGCCCGTTCGAAATCCCGCATCCGCGCATCGACCCAGTCTTCGTCCTGACAACTCAACAACAGCATTTCCCGTTCTGCCTTGCGGCAGAATTCCGGATCCGGATCGATGCTCTTCCAAAGCTCGACACGTGCCTGCAAATCCATGTCAGCCTCCCTGTTTCCCAGTCGCATATGCCCCGCCAACCCGGCGATTCCTGTGACGTCCCGATAAAAAACCGGCGAAGAATGTTCTTGTTATGTTCTAGTTTGGCTCCGCCGTTCTGTCCACCGCGATCTTGCCGCGGCAGATTGAAATGCACGGAAATTCTGCAGGGGACTGGTGTGATCCCAGGCTCCTGATTTTGATCCGCGATGGAGAGTGTCATTGTCATCGGCTATAAGGCCGCTCGATCGGGGCCTTTTGCTTCGGCGTCTGTTTTGGAGGACTGCATGAGCAAGCAGGCAATGCGCGAAGAGGCCGAGCGTCTGATCCGCGAGACCATGGAGCGCAAGGCGCTGGTGGTGAAGCAGGGCGACACACGGATCATGACGACCTGTGGCAAGTGCGGCGCGTCGAACAAGGTCTCGGCGCCGAAGGGCGTTGCGCGGGTGTCCTTCACCTGCAAGGAATGCGGTCACGAGCAAGTCACGCTCTGACCCTATGCTGAAGCCGGACATCGGCGCGAAAATTGCTTTGTGTTTCGCGGTGGTCCGGGGCAATAGTTGCGGCAACGGCTCGGTTAGAGCCGGCTGCAAAAAATTCAGGGCGTGAAATTGTTACCCTTGGACCGGTGCGTATTTGCTGTGTTGGGGAAGACCATGCGTTTTTGGGTTTTGGGGACTTTCGGAATATCTCTGGTGGCGTTGGCCACACCGTCCGCCGCTCAGTCCATTCGGACAGCAGAACCGCTCATCCTGGCGCCTTACGAAAGTGCGCTGGTTCAGGACGGGTCATGTGCGGCGGGCAAGATCTTGAAGGTGACCGGCGCCATTCGTGGCCTGCGCCGCAAGAAGCTGTGCATTCCGCTGAACGAGGTCCAGGCCTCGCTGGGCTCGGTGGTTCAGTAGCCGCTCGCGGCAAGGCTTGCTTTGGCCGGCCGGCTTTCCGAGTTCGCGTCAATTGCCGGTTAACGCTGGAGTAAGCATCCGCTTGGGCTGTACGGGCGACGTGTTACCCTGCCGGCATGATCAGTCTCGTTCCAGTCGCCGCCGTCCTGGCGTCCGAGCGCGGCGTCCGGCCGCCGCCGGCGATCGATTCCAGTGACGCCTCCCAGCGCGACTATTGGGCTTACCGGTTCAACGTCTCGCCGACCGAATTAAACGCTGCGATCGAAAAGGTCGGCTCTTCGGTTGCCGCCGTGCGGCGACACCTCGGCAAATCGCTCGGACCAACAGACCTCTCCCGATGTGGAAGCCCGTAAGGAGAAAGCCCCGCCGGGGAAGGGCGGGGCGTTCTGAAAATAGAGCATCGGGGAGGCTGCCTCGGCTTTATATACGGTCGCGTCCGGAATCGTTCCGCAGCGTTGTTCGGATACGCGTCTGCATGGCTTCGTAGAAAACGTCGCGCTCGTGGATCATCTGGGCCTGGCGAGCCTTGAACGAAGCAACGCGCTTGAGGATCTCGGCCCGTTCAGATGGGCCGGAATAGAGCGGATCTTTCCGGGCCGGAGATGGCGCGTTGGTTGGAGTTGCACCGGGAATGTCCTGCGAACTGCGCTCCGGGGAGGCAATTGCCGCGTCCCCCGCATGTACAATCAAAGCAGGGGCCGTCGTATGATCGGCGTCCGTGATGGCGGGCGAGGTGGCGGCTTCCGTTGAACCGGACGCTTGCGACGGCGCGTGGTTCGGCGGCTGCCAGATGTTCAGTCGCTGGGCCGCGACCGGATGCGCCGCTGCGACCTCCTGCACGAATGCGAGCGTCTGCGCGACCAATCGGTCACGCTCTTCTTTCCAAGATGCCATGACGCGTTTCCTCAATCCCACATACATTGTCTGCGAAACGCGAGCTCGACGTCAATTGAATTGCATCCATCGCGACGTCTTCGGTGGATGATCGCGCTGCCATGCTTGCGGCGCATGGGTGTTACCGCTAGTTCGGAACAAACGGGAGATTTCCATGGCCAAGATCGATCTGGACTCACTGAGCATCGAGGAACTTGCGGCATTGCGCGATCATGCATCCGACAAGCTGGCGGAAAAAGTAGCTGCGCGGCAGGCTGAGATCGAAGCTGAGCTCGATAAGCTCGCGCAGTATGGCAAGTCCACGAAGAAGTCCCAGACGGCGCCGGTGGCAAAGCCGAAGAAGGACGATCTGTCGAAGAGTGAGCTCTCGGCCGACGTTTCGCGGGCCGCATAAAGATTGTTCAGATCGGTATTTAACTGCTTGAGGGCGGAGCGCATTTCAGCCCCGTCCTGATCTTTGATCTTGATGCGGTGTTTTGACACCGTCCATATTTTATTTGATTGACGCACGCTGGCGCGCATTTTGCGCACTCTTGGGAAAGAGTGCGGACATATTTTGTCGGACCGTATTTGTGCCGACCCTTGATATCAAATCTCTCTCGGTTCCCGAGCATCTTGCATTGCGGGAGGATATCGACAGGCCCGCCAGGAACGGACGCGCCAAAGCGAAATAGATCGGGGGAAACGCGGTGACGAAGCAAAACATCCGTTGATCCCGGCGTGATGGCACCGGATTCTGGTCTGCGGCATTGTCGTCGGATCACTTCTTCTCGGACCTTCCAATGATTGCAACCGACCTTCGCACCGGCGTGGATCGTCTTGGCGAGCTGATCGCCGAGGCCAGAACCATTGTGCCGTTCACCGGCGCGGGGATCTCGACCGAAACGGGCATTCCCGACTTTCGTTCGCCTGGTGGCTTGTGGACCCGTAACCAGCCGATTCCGTTCGACGAGTTCGTCGCCAGCCAGGAAGCGCGCGATGAAGCCTGGCGGCGGCGCTTTGCGATGGAAGAGACATTCGCTGCGGCCACGCCCGGGCGCGGGCATCGCGCGCTCGCCGCGCTCTACAAGGCCGGCAAGATTCCCGCCGTGATCACCCAGAACATCGACAACCTGCATCAGGCGTCCGGCTTCAAGGCTGACGCCGTGATCGAACTGCACGGCAATACGACCTATGCGCGCTGCATTGGATGCGCGAGGCGCTATGAGCTCGATTGGGTGAAGAGCAGATTCGATTCTGAAAGACGGGCGCCAGACTGCACGGTATGCGGCGAACCCGTGAAGACTGCGACGATCTCATTCGGTCAGGCGATGCCTGAACATGAGATGCGTCGCGCAACCGAGCTGTCGCAGCGTTGCGATCTGTTCATTGCGATTGGATCGTCGCTCGTCGTGTGGCCCGCAGCGGGATTCCCGATGATGGCGAAACATGCCGGTGCACGACTCGTGATCATCAACAACGAGCCGACAGAGCAGGACGATCATGCCGACCTTGTCATTCGCCACGATATCGGTGAAACGCTCGGACCTTTCGTCGGAAATTGATGCGCGATCGATTCGTTGGAGTGCAAGCTGTTCATAGCTGTCACTGTGTTCGTTTTTTGTCTTTGCTGATCAGGCGACAGTGTTATCTTCGAATCGAGAGATTCGCACCGTACCATCATGAATTAGCATCGATGGGGCATGCGAGATGGCGCTGACAGGGCTGACAGCGCAAATGATAGTAGGATCCGGGGCCATGGGGTCGGATGCATTTGAGTCCAAGCGTGTGGGGGGATTGATTCCCGGAGCGGCAGGTCCGCGACCAGGGAATGAGCACTCAGGCAACGCGAGCCGCGATGCACTCGACCCGTTCGCGGGTATCGGCGAAGGCAACGCAGTCGATCTCGTCGAGATCAGCGGTGTTATCAAGTGGTTCGATGCTTCCAAGGGGTATGGCTTCATCATTCCCGATAACGGCGCTGCCGATGTGCTCCTGCATGTGACCGTGCTGCGCCGCGACGGCTACCAGACTGCCTATGAAGGTGCCCGTGTGGTCGTGGAATGTACCCAGCGGTCCAAGGGCTATCAGGCTTTCCGCGTCGTCTCGATGGACGAGTCGACCGCCATCCATCCAGCGCAGATGCTGCCACCGCGCACCCATGTCAGCGTGACGCCCACCAGTGGCCTCGAGCGGGCGCAGGTGAAGTGGTTCAACCGGCTGCGTGGCTTCGGCTTCCTGAGCTGCGGCGAAGGCACGCCGGACATCTTCGTCCACATGGAAACCCTGCGCCGTTTCGGCATGACCGAGTTGCGTCCCGGCCAGTATGTACTGGTGCGCTTCGGGCCCGGCTCCAAGGGCATGATGGCGGCGGAGATCCAGCCCGAGGGCGGTGCGCCCGGCCTCTCGTCGCACTAAGCCATTCGCGGTTTTCGGGGTTCTTGCAGGTTCCCTGCCGGCCTTGCCATAGGTGCATCACGCGGCTGTGCATCGCGACCGTCTGGCGCGGGCATACATCGTCAGGCTAGGGTCGCGCCGCCCGGCGTCCCGACCGGGCTCTTGCGTGGATTGCCCTTCATGAGTCTGTTTAGCTTCGCCGCCCGCTGCCGCCTCTCGATGCTGGCGGTGATCGCCGTTCTGGCCCTTGTCGGCCCTCACAAGCCAGCCCTGGCCGCCGAATTCCAGCCGCTCGAAATCGTCACCAGGTCCGGCGTGCGGATGTTCTCCGTCGAGATCGCCAAGACCGACGAAGAGCGAGCGACCGGCCTGATGTATCGCAAGGAGCTCGCAGACGGTCGCGGCATGCTGTTCGACTTCACGCCAGAGCAGCAGGTCTCCATGTGGATGAAGAACACCTTCGTTTCACTCGACATGGTCTTCATCGCCGGTGATGGCCGGGTGCTCCGGATCGCGGAGAATACTGAGCCGCAATCCCTCAAGATCATTTCCTCGGGTGGTCCGGCACGGGCGGTTCTCGAAGTGGTCGCAGGCACCGCCCAAAAATACGGAATTGCGCCCGGGGACCAGGTGGTCCATCCGCTGTTCAAGAAGCGGTAAGTCATTGAATATAATGGGGGATGGTCGGGGCACTAGGATTCGAACCTAGGACCTGCGGTACCCAAAACCGCCGCGCTACCAGGCTGCGCTATACCCCGACGATGCGGTGTCGATACACGCTTAGGCGGGGGGCAGCAAGGCACCTGACGGCGATTTCTCGCTTGTCCCGCACGATGTTCGACAACGGGTCTATTCTGCGGCTTTCGACGGTGATGCCTGCCGTTCTGACGTTGCGGGAGCAGCAGGCTTCGGCAACGGCTTGTCCTGCTTCTTCGACCACGAGATGTAATAGGCCACGCAGGTCATGATGCCGATGCCGGCGGCGCTGACGAAGATCTGCGCCAGCAGCGAACCCGACGACATCATCAGCTGGAAGTGGCCGACGAAGGACAGGAACACGCCGACGCAGAACACGGCGAGCGACTGCTGGCCGCATTTGATGAGCGGCTGGAACACCGGCCACTCCAGGCCTTTCCATTCCTTCGGCACGAAGCGGGTGACGAAGAAGGCGATGATCACGAAGTGGAGCACGCGATAGGGCGCGAGGTTGGTCTTGTCGTTCGGATTGAACGCCTCAAACAGCCAGTCCGGCACGATCATGTGGCCGGTATCGGGGAAACGACCGGCCATGGTCATGACGAGCGAGAACAAGAGATAGACGATGCCGAAATATAGCAGCACTTTCGACCGGATGACCGAGCGCGATTCCAGCGCGCCGCCGAGCGCGAACCAGGCACCGAACACGAATAGCAACTGCCACGTGAACGGGTTGAAGTACCAGACCCCATAGGGATAAGCGGGCAGGTTCCAGCCGAACTGGCGGGCGGCAAAATACAGCGCCAGCGACGCCAGCATTGTGAGATCCGGCTTGCGCAGCATCATCCACAGCACCGGCGGGAACAGGCCCATCAGCACGATATAAAGCGGCAGCACGTCGAGATTGAGCGGCTTGAACTTGAGCAGCAGACCTTGCGTCAGGGTCTGGATCGGATTGTCGACGAGTCCGGCAACGTTGAACTCGTTGATGATGTCAGGGTCGTTGTAGCGCTGTGCCACATAGCCGATGGCGGCGATATAGATCACGAACAGGATGACGTGGGCGACATAGAGCTGCCAGACCCGCTTGGTGAGGCGGGTGGCGCCGACGATGAAGCCGCGCTCAAGCATCATTTTGGCGTAAACAAAGGACGCCGTGTAGCCGGAGATGAAGACGAACAGGTCGGCCGCGTCGGAGAAGCCATAGTTCCGGGTCGTGACCCAGTTCACCACATTGTCGGGGATGTGATCGAGGTAGATCGCCCAGTTGGCGATACCGCGGAACAGATCCAGCCGAAGGTCTCGGCCTTTGGGGGGAAGGATGGCGTGAATGTCCATGGGTGCCGCTTCAGGAGCCCTTCGTGATGCCGAATTGCGAGATCAGATAGACCGCTTCGTGCCCCGATTGTCACGACGCCGTGGAACGAATATACACAATAACGAAGCCGCCAAACGACGGAATCACGGATCAAATTCGTGGCAATTGGATATACCAACCCCGCCGTTTTCACCAATTTGTCGCAGTGTCGCAGCTGACCAAGGCCGATCTCTAGACGAAGGCCCATCTCTAAAAGGCTATCGCATTCCATGACCGCACGTATCTTCAAAGCCCCCAAGAACGCCATGCAGGCGGGTCTCGCCAAGACCAAGGACTGGCAGCTCGATTACGAGCCGGAGCAGGCGCGGGTGATCGAGCCCCTGATGGGCTGGACGTCGTCGGGCGACATGAAGCAGCAGCTGTCCATCCATTTCGACAGCAAGGAAGAGGCTGTGGCCTATTGCGAGCGCGAAGGCATTGCCTATCAGGTGATCGAGCCCAAGGTGCGCGCGCCCCGGACCATTGCCTATGCCGACAATTTCGCGTTCCGCCGCTCGGAGCCTTGGTCACACTAATTGACCTGACCAAGACCCGGTCGCGCTGACGACCGGTTTGCAGGCAAATTTGCTCTGCAATTCTCCAGTTCTCGTCCTGACAGCATCGAAAGTTAGGGTTGCGCCCCGCCACGACAGGATGACACCATCATGGCGGGCCTCTTGTCGGGCCGCCGTGCAAACAAGAAACAGCCCTGCAGGAAACGGAAGCCGATGTCGCTTCGCTCAACGATCGATCCAACCTCGGCCGAGTTCAAGCGCAATGTCGATGTGATGAAGGCGCAGGTCGCCGAGCTCAAGGACAAGCTCGGCGCCGTGGCTGGCGGCGGTGGAGAAGCGTCCCGTGCCAAGCACACCGCGCGCGGCAAGATGCTGGCCCGCGAGCGCGTCGATCTCCTGATCGATCCCGGTACGGCCTTCCTCGAACTCTCGCCGCTGGCCGCCAACGGCCTCTATGGCGGCGATGTCCATTCCGCGAGCGTCGTCACCGGCGTTGGCCGGGTGTCGGGCAGGGAGTGCATGATTGTCGCCAATGATGCGACCATCAAGGGCGGCACCTATTATCCGATGACGGTGAAAAAGCATCTGCGCGCGCAGGATATTGCGCGGCAGAACAATCTGCCCTGCATCTACATGGTGGATTCCGGCGGCGCCTTCCTGCCGCAGCAGGACGACATCTTTCCGGATGAGCGCCACTTTGGCCGCATCTTCTACAACCAGGCGCAGATGTCGGCGCAGGGCATTCCGCAGATCGCCGTGGTGATGGGCTCCTGCACCGCCGGCGGCGCCTATATGCCGGCGATGTCGGACGAGAGCATCATCGTGCGCAATCAGGGCACGATCTTCCTCGGCGGTCCGCCGTTGGTGAAAGCAGCAACAGGCGAGGTGGTCACCGCGGAAGAGCTCGGCGGTGCCGACGTCCATTCGCGCCAGTCAGGCGTCACCGATCACTATGCGCAGAACGACGCGCACGCGATCGGCATAGCGCGAAAGATTGTCGCGACGCTGAAGCCACCACAGCGGGCCGCGCTGAACATGCAGCCGCCCCGCGATCCCTTATACGCGGCTGAAGAGCTGTACGGCATCATTCCCGCAGATGCGCGCAAGCCGTTCGACATGCACGACGTCATCACGCGCATTGTCGACGGTTCGGAATTCGACGAGTTCAAGAAGCTCTACGGCACCACGTTGATTTGTGGCTTCGCGCATATCTGGGGCTTTCCCGTTGGCATCATCGCCAATAACGGCATCCTGTTCAGCGAGAGCTCGTTGAAGGGCGCGCATTTCATCGAGCTCTGCTGCCAGCGCAACATCCCGCTGGTGTTTCTGCAGAACATCACCGGCTTCATGGTTGGCAAGAAATACGAAGCCGGCGGCATTGCGCGCGATGGCGCCAAGCTGGTGACGGCGGTCGCCACGGCCAACGTGCCGAAATTCACCGTGGTGGTCGGTGGCTCCTATGGCGCCGGCAATTACGGCATGTGCGGCCGGGCTTACAGCCCGCGCTTCCTGTGGATGTGGCCCAATGCCCGCATCTCGGTGATGGGCGGCGAGCAGGCGGCGATGGTGCTGAGCCAGCTACGCCGCGACAATATCGAAGCCAAGGGCGGCACCTGGTCGACGGAAGAAGAAGAGGCGTTTCGCGCGCCGACCCGTCAGCAGTTCGAGACCCAGGGCAGCCCGTATTACGCCACGGCGCGTCTCTGGGATGATGGCGTGATCGATCCCGCAGATACGCGCCTTGTACTCGGACTTGGATTGTCTGCCTCGGCCAATGCGCCGATCGAGCCGACGCGCTTCGGCCTGTTCAGGATGTGATGATGGCAAACGCCGAGATTTCAAAAGTCCTGTATCGCCGCTTCCGTACGCTCCTGATCGCCAATCGCGGCGAGATCGCTTGCCGCGTTATCCGCACTGCGCGCGCCATGGGTCTGCGCACCGTCGCGGTTTATTCCGAGGCAGATGCCAGTGCACTGCATGTGGCTGAAGCCGACGAGGCGTTGCTGATCGGCCCGGCACGCGCGCGTGACAGCTATCTCAATATCGCGCGCATCCTGGAGGCGGCCAGAAAGACCGGCGCCGAGGCGATCCATCCCGGGTATGGCTTCCTCTCCGAGAGCGCGGAATTTGCGCAGGCCTGCGCTGATGCCGGCCTGATTTTCGTCGGCCCCACTGCGGACATGATCACCGCCATGGGCTCGAAGTCCGGCTCCAAGGCGCTGATGGAAAAGGCCGGCGTGCCGCTGGTGCCTGGCTTCCACGGCGAAGCGCAGGATGACGCGACGCTGGCCAAAGCGGCCGACAAGATCGGTTTTCCGGTGCTCGTGAAAGCCTCTGCTGGCGGCGGCGGTCGCGGCATGCGCGTGGTTCGTTCGGCGGCTGAACTGGCTCCGGCCATCGTGAGCGCCAAGCGCGAAGCCAAAGCAGCATTCGGCGACGACCGCATGCTGATCGAAAAGTATGTCGACAATCCCCGCCACATCGAAGTGCAGATCGTCGGCGACAGCCACGGTAACCTGGTCTCGCTGTTTGAGCGCGAATGCACGCTGCAGCGCCGGCATCAGAAGGTGATCGAAGAGGCGCCGTCGCCGACGCTGAACGACGCACAGCGCGACGCCGTCTGTGCTGCTGCCCGCAAGGCGGCTGGTGCGGTGAACTATGTGGGCGCCGGCACCATCGAATTCGTCTCCGATGGCAAGGACGTGTTCTTTATCGAAATGAACACGCGCCTGCAGGTCGAGCATCCCGTCACCGAACTGATCACGGGTGTCGATCTCGTCGAATGGCAGTTGCGTGTGGCATTCGGCGAGAAGTTGCCGCTGACGCAAAGCGAGATCAAGCTAAACGGCCACGCTATCGAAGCGCGTGTCTATGCGGAAAACCCGCACAAGAACTTCATGCCATCGGTTGGCAAGATCAGGACATGGCGCACGCCGGCAGAGACAAACGGGCTGCGCATCGATGCCGGCTATCGCGAGGGCGATGCGGTCTCGCCGAATTACGACGCCATGCTCGCAAAAGTGATTGCCTGGGCGCCGACGCGCGATGCGGCGATCAACCGGCTCAATCGGGGGCTGGAAGAAACCGACATTCGCGGCATCGTCACCAACACGCCGTTCCTGTCTGCGCTTGTGACGCATCCGGATGTGCGTGCCAACACCATCGACACCGGCTTTATCGAGCGTGAATTGAAGGTGTTGACGCCAGACTCGGCGACGCCGGGCCAGCTCGAACTTTGCGCGGCCGTGGCTGCCATTGTGGCGAGCGAGAAGCAGGCCACCCAGGCTGCCGAGACGTCGCCCTGGCAGACAGCCGGCTGGATGCCGGTCGGGCGTCGCCAGCGCGTGTTCAAGTTCAAGCATGGTTCGGACGAGCAGCGTGTAACGTTGAACTATGGCGGCGGACCGGCAACGATTTCGATCGGCGATCGCGAGTTGGGTTTTGAAGCGTCCGTGGCTGATGACGGATATTTCGATTTGACACTGGATGGGGCGCGCTCACGCATCGTCTCGGTGATCGAGGGCCACGAACTCTATCTGCGCACGCGCAATGGCCGTTTCGATATCCATTGGGTCGATCCGTTCGGTGGCGACGATGAAGAGCAGGTCGGCGAGGACAAGATCGTCGCGCCGCTGCCGGGCACCGTGGTGGCGCTGCTGGCCGAGGAGGGCGCAATCCTTGAGAAGGGTGCAGCCATTCTGACCTTGGAAGTCATGAAGATGGAGCAGACATTGCGTGCGCCGTTCGCCGGCGTGCTCAAGCGCATCAAGTGCAAGGTCGGCGACATCGTTGGAGAAGGCGTCGAACTCGCTGAAGTCGAGCCCTCGGCTTGATTGCACAGAGAGCCGCGTGAGATTGAAATGACCATGAGTGATCAGGTTCGTATCGTCGAAGTCGGGCCGCGCGACGGCCTTCAGAATGAAAAGACGCCGGTGTCGGTCGAGGACCGCATCGCCTTTGTGAAGGCGCTGGTTGGGGCCGGTTTGCATACGGTCGAGGTCGGCTCGTTCGTGTCGCCCAAGGCAATCCCGAAGATGGTGGGCTCGGATCAGGTCTTTCTCGGCGTGCGCGATTTGCCGGGCGAATTCCATGTGCTGGTGCCCAACGAAAAAGGCTATGAGGGCGCGAAGGCCGTCGGGGCGAAAGTCATCGCCGTGTTCGCCTCGGCCTCCGAGGGATTTTCACGTGCCAATATCAATTGCTCGGTCGCGGAATCCATCGAGCGGTTCAAGCCGGTGATCGAACGCGCCAGGGCCGACGGCATTCGCGTGCGCGGTTACGTGTCCTGCGTGCTCGGCTGTCCCTATGACGGCGAAGTCGCGCCAAAGGCGGTCGTCGACGTCTCGAAGACGCTGTTTGATCTCGGCTGCTATGAAGTCTCGCTCGGCGACACGATCGGTGTCGGGACGCCGTTGAAGGCGCGGCAGATGCTGCGCGCCGTTGCAGGCTCGGTTCCCATGCCGAAGCTCGCAATGCACTTCCATGACACTTACGGGCAGGCGCTGGCCAATCTCTATGCCGGGATGGAAGAGGGCTGCAACGTCATCGATACGGCCGCCGGCGGGCTTGGCGGCTGTCCCTATGCGCCTGGTGCGACCGGCAATGTCGGCACTGAAGATGTGGTCTACATGCTGGAAGGCATGGGGATTGCAACGGGCGTGGACATGAACAAGCTGCTGGCTGCGACCAACACTATCAGCGCTCTGATCGGCCGCCCGCCGGTCAGCCGTGTCGCTTCGGCTCTCAACGCGAAGACGCGCTGAGCGCCACCTAGCGGACGACAGGATACGTCATGCCGGGACGTCTATCGCGAGCTTGAGGAGGTTCGCGGTGAGCGGCGTCTTGGCGACGTAGTCCTTCCACGCCGTATCGCGCGCGATATCGCGCCACTTGCCGACGGTCGCAGCATCGAGCGCGCTGACCCTGGCACCAGCCTTCTCATAAACCCTGGACACTTCGAGATCGTCCTGCTGTGCGCCGGCCTTGCCGAAGGCTTCCATCTCGGCGCCCACCGACACCAGAATATCCTGGTGCGCTTTCGGCAACTTGTCGAACACCGCCTTGGACATCATCAGCGGCTCCAGCATGAACCAGTAGGACGCGCCCGCGCCGGAGGTGAGGTTCCTGGCGACTTCGCTCAGCTTGAATGAGATCAGGCTGGTCGACGAGGTGATGCCGGCGTCGCAGGCACCGCTCTTCATCGCCGCGTAAATTTCGTTGGAGGGCATTGACAGAACATTTGCGCCCGCGGTCTGCAGCATCATGTTCATCTCGCGCGAACCTCCGCGTACCGTGAGACCCTTGGCGTCCTCCGGGGCCACCAGCGGGCGCGCGCGACTGGCTACACCACCGGCCTGCCAGACCCAGGTGAGCAATACGATCCCCTTGTCGGCGAGAATGTCGCTGAGCGCCTTACCGATCGGCAGGCCCTTCCAGCGCAAGCCCTGATCGTAGGTCGAGACCAGACCGGGCATCAGGCCGATATTCGCTTCCGGCAATTCTGTACCGGCATAGGGCAACGGATACAGGCTCAGATCGAGAGTCCCTCTGCGCATGGCCGAAAATTGCGCATCCGCCTTGATCAGCGACGAATTCGGATAGATCTCGGCAACGAGGTCGCCGCCGCTCTGCTTGGCAATGGCGGTTGCGAAGGTGCGGACCAGACGGTCGCGGAAGTCGCCCCTGTCGACGGTGCCCGCCGGAAACTGATGCGAGATCTTCAGCGTGGTCGCCGCCTGCGCCGTGCCGATACCACAACGGAGGATCGCGGGTGCAGCGAGGGCCGAGCCAAGAATGTGGCGGCGAGTCAACATGCGTAACTCCTGAAAATCTTCGTCTGGTGCCGGGCGGGACATAATGCGCCCGCGTCCTGTTGCTCCGTCACCGCGCCCCTTCGTTTATACATTCCGAATCGGCGGGCAAGTGATGTTGCGTCGCATGAAACGGCTATCGAATGCATCATCAAGACTTTTTTCGACGCGACGTAACAAACCACGATCTCCCTGCGTCTGGTTCATAGCGACAGACGTCGCGCTTCAGAAATGGATCAGAGGAAGAACATCATGACCATCTCCACCAGGTTTGCGCTCGGCGTGTCCGCCGCTGTCGTCTCGCTCGGCCTCGCGCTGGCACCCGCCGCTTTCGCTCAGGACAAGATGAGCAAGGATGACGGCATGAAGAAGGACACCATGTCGAAGGGTGACGGTATGAAGAAAGATGCCATGTCTCACGACGCCATGAAGAAGGACGATGGCATGAAGAAAGACGGCATGATGAAGAAGGAAGACGGAATGATGAAGAAGTAACGTCATCGTCATAGCAGTGACGGGCCTGTCATCGCGGCGGGCTCGTCATGTTGCATTGCTCGTTGCCGGACCTGACAACTCGGCATAGCCTCGGCACATAAGAAAATGCCGGGGAGGCCATGATGAAGAAAGAACGACGCATTGTCGTTGCGGCGGCTTGTCTGCTTGCGGCAACGCTGTTTCCAAGCGTAACGACATGGAGTGCCACCGATGAGATGGGCTTCGTGCGCATCAATCAGGGCGAGGAAGTCTGGAAGAACCCGTTCGGTGTCGGCGTCGAAGTCGCGACACTCTATGGCGATCCCTCAAAGCAGGGCATCTACGTGCTGCGGATCAAATGGCCGCCGGGCATCATGAGCAAGCCTCACAAGCATCCGGAAGATCGCCACGTCGTGGTGCTGTCGGGCACCTGGTACACCGGCACGGGCGAGGCTTTCGTGCCCGAAAAGTCGATCCCGATGAAGACCGGTGGCTACATGGTGCATCCCGCCGGTGCGGTGCATTGGGACGGGACGCGGGAAGAGGGAGCGGTGATCCAGATCACCGGCTATGGCCCGAGCGGCAACAATTTCGTCAAACCCGACGACCCGCAATTCGGCAAAACGAACTGACCTCGGACGATCAATTCAGACGCGTGCCATCGGATGATGGCACGCTGATCTCGTGCTTATTTACGCTTCTTGCGGGCGGCGTAGCGGGCGTCGCGGGCAGCCTTCTGCTGGGCTTCCAGCGCAGCCTGGGCAAGCGCTGCCTCTTCCTTCTCGCGCGCAGCCTGGGCTAGAGCAGCGGCGGCTTCCTCGGCTTCGCGGGCCTTCTGGAGGGCCTTCTCGGCGTCGCGGATGGCCTTGGCTTCCGCGCGTGCGACGGCAGCGGCTTCGCGCTCGGCGGCGCGGGCCTTCACGGCAGGATCATCGGGGCCCGGTGCTGCCTTGAATTTGTTCAGAATATTCTTCCTGGCTTCGATCGCAGCCTTCTGACGATCTGCGAAGCTGGGTTCCTTGAATCCGCTCATGAACGAGGCCTTGTCGCTTTCTTTCGTTTGGGGTGGGTCATTGTCGGGGGCGGCCGCCGGGCAAATATTCTGGCATCGGCCGAAACTCTGCTGCGGTTTACAGCCGACAGCGCAGCAACGCATCAACTATCTGCGATTAACGGCAATCTTCCGCATGATTTGCGGACAATGAAGCCTGCGCGAGGCGGACATGGATGCCCGGAAGACAGCCGTCCATGCCGTGGTCGTCCTGGCCGACTGCAGGCGCGACATGGCGACCACTTCATTCGCTGGCCGTATCTGGCGAGCGGGCGGGACCCGGGCGGCTGACTTTCAAGGGGCTACAATTCGCTGCAGAAGCAAGCGGTTAGCAACATTTGTAACCAAAAGGCCTTGTTGTGGCTTTGCAGCGGCCGTGCTGCGGCCTTGAACCTGCGGTGCCCTCCGACTGACTGATCAGGAACTTTCCGTAAAATGCGGAGTTCCTGTCGCCATCGGGAGTTATCCATGCAAGCAGCCATTGATCGCGTCATCCGCTCATTTACCTTCAGGAATCCGGTCTCCCTCGAAGAGCCGATGTCCGACAGTCCGTCGATCCAGGGGAGCGATGAGGCGACCGAGTTCGCGACCCGATTGCTTGAGAATTACAAGGGTCAACTGGCCCGGCGCAGCCCGAAGGCCGGCTAAGACCGGATCAGCGATTCTCCCAACCGCTTTCCTTTGATCGAAACGGCTCCGGGACTCGGCATTTCCGGGACTTGCGTTGCGGTGCGATGACGGGGCATGACTGCGCCGCTCGCAGACCCAACCATCCAGGAGACATGATGCGAATATCCCAGCGTGCCGTCAGAGCCACGGCCGTCGCGCTCAGTGCGGCCATGATTGTGGCCGTGTCCGACGTCTCCCTTTCTTCCGCCATGGCGCAAGCGCCTCAAAAACAAGCGCCGCAGAACATGGCGCCAGCCGCAGGAAAAACCATGACCACAGCTTCAGGCCTCAAGATCGAAGACACCATCGTTGGCACCGGCGCAACGCCGGCCAAGGGACAGACCTGCGTAATGCATTACACCGGCTGGCTCTATGAGAACGGTGTCAAGGGCAAGAAATTCGACTCGTCGGTCGATCGCAACGAGCCGTTCGAATTCCCGATCGGCATGTCGCGTGTCATCAAGGGCTGGGACGAAGGCGTCGCCACCATGAAGGTCGGGGGCAAGCGCACGCTGATCATTCCGCCGGATCTCGGCTATGGTGCGCGTGGTGCCGGCGGCGTGATCCCGCCGAACGCGACGTTGGTCTTCGACGTCGAATTGCTCGGCGTCAAATAAGCCCCATCAAGTGAACCTATGCCTGCGCGATCCTGCGCAGCAACGTCCGTGACGCTTCCTCGCCGGCATAGATGTCGGCGAGGGGCGCTGCCTTCGCGATGAAGGGGGCCTTGTCCGGCTTGACAAATGTCACGCCCATCGCTTCGACCTGCAGGCGCGTTTGCGCCTCGAACGCCGTCCACAGCTCGTTCATGTGATGATAGGAGAGCGCCGCGGCTTCGCGGATAATCTCCCGCTGCTTCGGCGTCATGCTGTTGAGCCGGCCGGTGCCCACCAGCAGCACGTCCGGGATCATGGTGTGTTCGTCGAACGAATAATGCGTCGCGACTTCGGCGTGCTTGCCGACGATAAGCGCTGCCACGCTGTTCTCCGCACCATCGACCAGTCCCGACTTCAGTGCGACATAGACATTGCTCCATGAGAGTTCGACGCCCTCGGCGCCGAACAGCTGCATGAGCTTGGCCATCGTCTCCGATGGCTGGATGCGGATTTTCAAGCCCTTCAGATCATCGGGATGGAGGATCGGCTTGCGGCCGTAGAAGCTGCGCGCGCCGGCATCGTAGAAGGTCAGGCCGGTGAGGCCCTTCGATGTGGTCGAGCCCAGAACGTCGCTGCCGATCTCGTTGCTCGTCACCTTCAGCCAATGCGCGCGATCGCGGAACGTGAAGGGCAGGTTGAGAACCTTGTAAGCAGGATGGAGACGTTCGAGCACGCTGGCGCTGACCTTGAGGAAATCCAGCTTGCCGGCCTGCACCTGCGACAGCAGGTCGACCTCCTGACCAAGCTGCCCGTCTGCAAATAGCGCGATGTCGATTTCGCCCTGCGAACGCTCGCGTGCCGCATCGGCAAAATACTGCATGGCGGGGTGAACAGGATGGCTGGTCGGAAGACTATGGGCGAGGCGCATCTTCAGCGGCTCGGCACGCAGCACTGCAGGGCAGGCGATTGCCAGTCCCGCGGTCAGCAAAAGGCGGCGCCGTGACAGCATTGGATAGCCTGTGGTTCTGGCCGGAAAGCGTGTGCCGGTACGGCGCAGTCCCGCGCCCCGGAGATCATGTTACGTCGTAACCCCTGAAGTTTAAAGTCTGGCGCCGGCTACTTCGGGGCGACTGTTTGGAGCAGGGCGACGTAGCGGTTTTTGGCATCCGGCGGGACCGCGCCGCGGCTGGCGAGATGATGCACGCAGTTCAGCGCCAGATCGAACGAACCGTAGCAATGATGTGCGATCAGCGCGAGGTGCTTGAGCTGCTCGCTGTCCATCGCCTCGGCCTGGATGAAATCCCTGATATAGACGACGTCAGCCTCGACGAGTTGATTGATGGCGGCAGCAGGATTTGGCCCCACCATGGGCGCGATCATCTTCTTGTTGATGGCCGCGAACATGTGCGGAATGAAGCCGAGGCTCCGGAGCTCGAGGTCGATGTCGCCGAACACCGGCTGTTTCTCATAGAGCGGCACGAAGGAGACTTCGGTCTGAATGGCGACAGCCTTTGCCAGTTTGGTGCGACCGTTCCTGAACACCGACAGTTCGCCGCCCTGGATGTCTATTTTCAAGAGATCGATGCGCTCGATCTCGGCGATATCGTCGAGCCGTCGTGTATCGATCGGGAGCCTGTCGACGACGCGTCCGAGCTCTGTGAAGTTCGGAAAGTGCATGAGTGTTTTCGGCTCAGGCTGCAGCAGGCTGGCAAAGCCGATGCCGCGGCAGATATTCAGCGTATGGCTGCCGCCATCGCCGACGGCATAGGGCAGGTAGGTTTCCAGCGCGCTCTTGCGTTGCTGCAACTCCGCCAGTGCCTGAGGATGCGGATCGAAGCCGGTGACGCGGCAGAGCCCGCGTTGCAGCATCGGCTTGTAGGGCGGATCGCCATCGATGGGGTTGGCGCCGATATCGACGACGTCGGTCAGCCGCGCGGGCTGGAGCAGCGCGGACAGACCATCATCATTGTTTCGAATCGTGCCCTCGCGCATGCGTACCTTTCCCGCGAATGGTGCGACAATGCGTGTTTCGGAGTGCGCGATCTGTGTGTCAGAACGTCGCACGACAATTCGGGCAGTCAGGGAACTTGCGCTGGAAACGGGGGGACGGAATGAAGCACGAACAGAGAGACGACGCCGAGCGCCGCCGCCCCGTCCATCATTCGCCACCATTCTGGATCGGCGTGGTTCTGTGTCTGGCGGCAATCGTCATCTACGTGATGTCTTACGACCTGACGTGGCCGGTCGCTAAATAACGACGCTCACGCTTTCTTTGGCTTCTTTTTTGTCGAGGCGTTCAGCGCCACCGCAGCGCGGATGAGCGCCTTCAGCGCCCTTTCATCCAGGTTGTCGCCTTCGTGAATATCGATGGCCCGCCGGGTGTTGCCGTCGAGGCTGGAGTTGAACAGGCCTGACGGGTCATCGAGCGACGCGCCCTTCGCAAAGGTCATCTTCACGACCGCCTTGTAGGTCTCGCCGGTGCAGATGATGCCCGCATGTTCCCAGACCGGAACGCCGCGCCATTTCCATTCTTCGACCACGTCCGGGACAGCCTGCCTGATGATCTTTCGGACGCGAGCGAGCATCTCGCCGCGCCAGTCATCCAGCTCCTTGATCTTCGAGTCGATAAGCCGAGAGGGGGAGCCTGCCTCGTCGATCTTGTTCGACGTAATGGACGTCTTTTTTGCCATGCGCTCCCTCTCCGACGTCTGGCGCCACGCAGTCGTGTTGGTGGTGCTTACCTACGTGTCATAAAAATAGACCCGCCCGTTTGGAGCGTCCAGCCATCCACTACAGGTGAGCGAAAAATGGCTAGGCGCTGCGTATTCCGGATCGCGAACCAATTCCTGTGTCACGAAATTGCGTGTAGCCTCGAACCATCAGCGCATTGCGTGATTCGTAGCGTTTTTCTTATCCAGATCAGTTGCATTCGAGAGCATTCCGCCCGTCACGGCGTGTTTGTTTTCATCAACTATGTCGCGACCATTCTGCTGCATGGCAAAAGCAGATTTTTAAGAAGTGCCGCGTTAGTCGTGACAGGAGCAATCGCCAGATGACTCGGAGGAGTCCGGATATGACGTATCGCCACGCCGTCGCTGTTGCAGCTGCCCTGTTGGGGGGCATCGGCGCCGTTCAGGCCCAGAGCCTGCCATCCTACATGGCGCCCATCTCTGGACTGACCACCACGCCACCGGCCGAAACAGCCACCAGGGACATGCTCGCGCTCAATACCGGCATGTTCGAGCTCTATGGCGAGGCAGGGAAGGTGTTCCGCACCAACATCCTCGCCAAGCATCCCGTGATCCTCGGCCTGTTTTCGGGCGCAGGCGGCAAGTTCACGCTGTATCAGCCGGGCAAACCGCCGCTCGATGCGCCCTCGGTGCCAATGGTCTATCAGCTGCTCAAGTCGGTCGGGCATAGCACCATGGCGCTGGCCGAAGTGGTCGGCCCCTATGTGAACAATACTGACAACAAGTCCTGGCTCGGTTCGATGAAGGCCTATCGCAGCCGGATGCAGTCGGCGCTGGATGGTCTCGACCTCACGCCAATGCAGGCCGACTGGCGCGACAACAATCGCATCATTTTGCAGAACAACCTGGCTTTCATGGACGAGTGCATTGCCAAGGGCGTCATTCCCTTCGATACGCTGGAGACATTCGGCAAGAAGCAGGCACCCTATCTGGCCAAGAACGTCGCCTGGGCCGCGCAGACCCAGGTCAATCACTGGATGACGGTGCTGGGCGACTGGAAGAAGATGCTGGGTCCCGATTGGGACAAGGCCTATGCCGCCAGCAACACGATCTATGTGGCACGGCAGAACAACGTGCTGTTCAGCGTACTGGCGCAGTTCTTCCCGCCGGAGGCCATCAACGATCGCCTGCTGCTGATCGAGACCGTGTCATTCACCACCACGCAGGCCGACATGCTGGAGTCGCTGACGCGCATCATCGCGGATCGCTCGGTGGGATCGCTGTTCTTCGGCAACTATCACCTGATGGACTACGAATTGATGGGGGGCGACGCGCGCGCTGCCATCATCGCCGAGAGCGCCAAGCGCGGCATGACGCCGTTCCTGCCGCCCGTGGTGCCGTTCGGCTCCAACCAGTGGCCGACACTGATTACGACTGGACCGGGGCCGGCGACCATCGCCGATCTCAAATAGGCTTCGCCGCACCGCAAGCAACTGTCGATCATGGGTGAGGGCATGGGAATCTCGCGGCGCGAGTTCATGAAGTGGGTGTCGGCGGGCGGTATCACGCTCAGCCTGTCGCGCCTTGCTGGGGCCGAGCAGGTGGCGTTTCCGCTACGCGAGACATTGCCGGGACGGGGCAAGTTGAATCCCGCTGTCGGGGGCGCGGGTCGCGTTGATGGCGTCGCCAAGGTCACCGGTTCGAAACTCTATGCATCGGATTTCCGGGCGAATGACCTGCCGGGCTGGCCCGAGAAAACCTCGCACGCCATTCTGGTGCGGGCGCCGGATGCGACGCATGTCTATCTCGGCATGGATCTCGCGCGGCTGAGCGGCGCACTGAAACCTACAGTGATCGTCACCGCAGCGGATCTCGCCAGGATCAACGCCCGCGTGCCAGCCTATTATGAGGGTGATCTGTTCTGTCCCGTCGGCAAAACGCCGCTCTATATGGGACAGCCCGTTGCTCTTCTGATTTTCGAGACATTCGACGCCTATGATCGCGCGCGGATCGCCTTGCGCGACGGCACTTTCGTGCAGTTCGGCGAGGAAACCGGCCCGATCGAGATGCCAAATTATGCGGCGTATCGCTTCACCCGTGTCGCCGGCGCCACGCCCGATGCGCCCGATGTCTATTCGCCGGTCCTTGCCGGCTGGGTGACGCCCGGCCGTACCCAGGCATCGGCGCTACCGGTGTGGTCCTCGACTGCGCACAAGAACGAGGCCGGTTACGAGAAGGCTGCGGTCTATGGCGACCAGATCCGTGCCGAGATCGCCGCCAGCGAGTCTTCGGCCCTGGTGCTGGATCGCACCTTCGATACGCAGTCCGTCGATCCGATGTTCCTGGAGCCGGAATGCGGGCTCGGCTGGTATAGCGGGAAGACCAAGGCGCTTGAACTGGTACTCGGTGTGCAGTCGCCCTATGAGGCTGCGGAAACCGTCGCCTTCTTGCTCGCCGAGGCGAAAGCGCCGTTCAAGCCGACCGCGATCAACGCGCAGTTCGCTTATGTGGGCGGCGGCTTCGGCGGCCGCGACCACACGCCATTCATTCTGTATGTGACGCTGGCAGCGATGTTCTTCCCGGACCGTCCGGTGCGGCTCGCCCATGATCGCTATCAGCAGTTCCAGGGCGGCATCAAGCGCCACGCCATCAAGATGCGCTCGCGCATGTCCGTCGATCGCGCCTCCGGCAAGATCACGGCCTTTGCCGCCGATCACGTGCTCGATGGCGGCGGCCTCGCCAATTTCTCGGCCAATGTCGCGACCTGTGCTGCAACGGCTGCGATCGGCATCTATGACGTGCCCAAGGTCGATGTCACGACAGTGGCGCAGCATACCCGCGGCGTGACCGCGGGCTCGATGCGCGGCTACGGCTCGCTGCAGACCATGACTGCGCTGGAAGTTCTGATCGACGAGGCGGCGCTTGCGCTGAAACTCGATCCCATCGACTTCCGGCGGCGCAATGCCCTGAAGCAGGATGGCCGCACCATGACCGGCAATCCCTACATCGTCTCGGTGCGCACCGCGGAGGTTCTGAACAAGCTCGAACAGCATCCGGTCTGGCAAGGGCGTGTGGCGGAGAAGGCGCGTGCCGCGAGCGGCGTGCTGGTCGGCACGGGCGTAGCCTGCGTGACCAAGGATTATGGCACTGGGGGCGACTGCTCGAACGGCCGCGTCGAACTCGGTTCCGACGGCAGGATCACGATCTTCTGCGACCATGTGGAGATGGGCAACGGCATCGGTACGGCGCTCGCCAATCGCGTCGCATTGCATCTCGGCGGCATCGCCGATGAGGTGGCAGTGTCGCAGGTCGGTGTGTTCGACGCGATGGAACTGGTGACCTCCGGCGACTGCTACACCATGGATCAGAAGACCCAGGACAAGGCCGAGAAGGATCCGCGCTGGGTGCCGGCGATCAGTTCGGCCACCTCGGCCTCGATCGGCGCCCATGTCGGAACCCATGCGGCGGCGGAAGCCGCGCGGGTGATCTTCCGCTTCGGTCTGTGGCCAGCCGCGCTGTCGCTCTGGAACATCGGACCGCGCGATCCGCGTGCGAAGGATTTTGCGAAGGCGCTGTGGAAGGACGGGCAGCTCACAATGGTGGGCCTGCCGTCGCTGCCGCTGGCGAAACTCGCCGCGACTGCCCATGCGCGCAATCTCGTCACCGGCGCCGTGGCGCACGGGTTCTCGCGCTGGGCGTGGGCACGCGCACGTTTCCCCATTAATGGCGAGCAGTATCGCGCCGAGATCGACGGACTCGCTGTGCGGCGCGGCGCCGGCGAGTTCACGCGCATCAATCGCACCAGCGTGCTGTTCCCGCCGACCGACAACAACCGGATGGGCACGGCCTATACATCGGCATGCGGCGCGACCGTGCGGGTCGAGATCGAGAAGGCGACCGGCGCGCTGCGCATCGCCAAAGCCTATACCGTGTTCGAATGCGGACAGGCGCTGGTGCCGGAGGTCGTGCTCGGGCAGGCGCAAGGTGGCTTCGCCATGGGCGTCGGCTATGCGCTGCTGGAGACGTTGCCGCCGTTCGAGGGCGGGCCGGGCAACGGGCAATGGAATCTCGGCCAGTATCTGGTGGCGCGAGGATCCGACCTGTCACTGCGCGACGTCGAGATCGAGCTGATGCCGCCGCTGACGCCGGACGAATTGCCGAAGGGCATGGCCGAGGTGGTGATGATCCCCATTGTGCCGGCATTGCTCAACGCCATCCATGACGCCACCGGCCATCGCTTCGCAGCGTTGCCGGTGACACAGGCCATGCTCAAGGGAGCGCTCGCGTGACGACACTGGGCATCACCATCAACGGACAGGTCCATGCGCCCACCGAAGTGCGCGACGATCTCTCCATGAACGACTTCCTGCGCGAATATCTGGGCATGACCGGCACCAAGTTCGGCTGCGGTGCCGCGCAGTGTCTGAGCTGTGCCGTGATTGTCGATGAGCCTGACGGCACCAGTCATACCAGCCCGACTTGCGTTGTGTCCGCGGCGAGCTTCCACGGAAAATCCATTCGCACGGTCGAGGGCCATGCGAAGAACGGCGAACTGTCGCCGTTGCAGAAGGCCTTCATCAGGCATTTCGCGTTCCAGTGCGGCTACTGTACCGCCGGCTTCCTCAATGAAGGGCAGGTGCTGCTCGAGCAACTGGCCAGGACGCCGGTGCCGCGCGCCGGCCTCGAAGAACGGATCGCCGAGGCGCTCGACGGTCATTTGTGTCGGTGCACCGGCTACGTCAAATATCATGAGGCTGTGCTCGACGTGATCCTCAGCGACGCGAAGCGCTATCTCATTCAGGAGCCGCGCGGATGAGAGCCGAAACACGCGTCAAAACGCTGGTTGTCGTCGCGACGCTTGGGATGAGCATGCTCACGGCCTATGCCGCCGGGCAGGGCGCATCGAAAGGGCTGGCGAGCCCGGAGAGTTTCAATGGCATCGCCGATACCAATACGCGCTCGGCGGCGATCTTCACCGAACTCGGCAAGGTGCTGACCCATCCGCGCTGCGTGAACTGCCATCCCGCCGGCGACGTGCCACGGCAGGGCGATGCGCGGCGATTGCATCAGCCGCCGGTGACGCGTGGGTCCGATGGCCACGGCACTGCAGCGATGCGCTGCAACTCCTGTCACAAGGACGCCAATTTCGAACCGGGCCGCATCCCCGGCCATCACGAATGGCACCTCGCGCCGCGCGAGATGGCATGGGAAGGCAAAACCGTTGCCGAGATCTGCGCGCAGATCAAAGACCCCGCACGCAATGGCGGCCGCAAGGTCGAGGATCTCATCGACCACATCGGCAAGGATACGCTGGTCGGCTGGGCCTGGGCGCCAGGCTACGGGCGCGCGCCTGCGCCCGGCACACAGGCTGAGGCGGGCGCCCTCGTGGAAGCGTGGGCAAAGACCGGCGCGGCCTGTCCAGGCTGATGCGACGACGCCATTTCATTGGACATGATGGCGATTCCAGCAGGATTCGCCGCGGCTCATGACTTTGAAAACCAAACGGCACGGCAAGCTGGTTTTGCCTGAGTCGGAGGGCGCAATCGAATTCGCGGTCATGGTTTTAGAGACACCCGCGCCGGAGCCGCCGACTGTCAAAGCAGTTTAACTAGGCGACCATCGCCTCGCTGATCGAAACCTGCAAGCTCAACTCCGTCGATCCGCAGACTTGGCTGACCACCGCGCTCACTGCCGTAGTCAACCGGTCGGTTCGCCCGGCTTCGGCCAGAAGAGATGCAAACCGAGACGTCTAAAGCTCCCTCAAAAACTTGATCGTCAACTCTGATACTTCGGTCGGTCGCTCTTGCTGAAGCCAATGGCCCGCGTCTTGAAGAACGTAGGAGCCGCGCAGGTCGGAAACCAAGTTCGGCATTGCTGCGATGATCTGATCCATACCGGGTATGCTGAAGCCAGTATCGCGCTCGCCGATCATGAAAAGTGCGGGCACCCTGACCAGTTGGCCGACGCAGCCTTGCAGCAGTTCCCAATTGCGATCAAGATTGCGATAGTAGTTCAATCCTCCGGTGAAGCCTGACAACTCGAAGGCTCTGACCAGTTGGTCGAATTCCCGGCTGGGTAGCCATGCCGGTAGTCGGGCCGGTGTCGGGAGGTTTGCCAGCAATCCGGTGCTCCTCACGACCATTCCGAATGGATTGGGTGTGCCATCGCCCGGCTTACGACGACCCGCTTCCCCACTTGCTGCGAAAATGAGCTTGCGAAGAGTCAAGCTCACGTCGCGGCTAAACTCCTCCTCGGCGAGCTTCGGTTCTTGAAAATACAGCGTATAGAAAAGTGCTTCTTCGGTCTGCGGGAAAATCTTCGATGGTGGCACGGGCGGCTGTCCCATCATCGGCACGCTGAGTGCGACGACAGCACGGAATCGATCGGGGCGCAGCAGCGCGGCTTGCCATGCAATTGTCGCACCCCAATCGTGGCCGACGACGACAGCCTGTTGCTCACCAAGCGCATCGAGGAGCGCCACCAAGTCGCCAACGGCGTGAAAGACCGTGTATTGATCCAGGTGCTCTGGCGCGTCGGTATTGCCATAACCTCTCATATCCGGCGCAACGGCGCGGTAACCAGCCTGTGCAAGTGCATTGATCTGGTGTCGCCATGCGTATTTGGTCTCAGGGAAACCGTGGCAAAACAGAACTAACGGGCCTTGACCAGCGTCGAGGACGCTCATGTTGAGCGTTCGGGTCTGAATAATTGTCTCTTTCATGGACGCCTCTTGATTGGTTGGCAGCGCAATTGATGGAAAGGCGATCACGAGCGGCGAAAACTCAAAAACTGGAGGCGTCGCATGTGCGCTCCTTCTATAGCGTAACAACATATGTTACGTTATAGGTTGGGTGTCAAGATATCGTAACCGATATTGTTACGGAAGGGGCGCGATGAAGACCGATGGGCGGCTTGCCAGAATGCTGCATGTGTTGGTTCACATGGGACTACTCGGCGGCAGGGAAACGTCAGAACGAATTGCGCAGATGCTCAACACAAATCCCGTTGTTGTGCGCCGCACGCTCGGGGCACTGCGTGAACATGGGATCGTTGAATCCGAAGGCGGCCGAGGAGGCGGTTGGAAACTGACCCGGTCGCTCGACCAGGTCACGGTGCTCGACGTCCAGCGCGCTCTAACCGAAGGACCTATCCTCGCTGCTCCCATCTCGCGAGATCACCCGACTTGCCCAGTCGAGCGTGCGTCCAATTCTGTGCTGGAAAAGGCGCATGCTGCTGCAGAGACCCAGCTCATTGCGAAGTACGCTGCCACCACACTCGCGCAGATAGCAAAAGACGCCAAACATAAGGCGTCCGGGACTTCTCGATAGGACGACTGCTCCTGGCGCATCATCGCATCGGCGATGACCGCTAACCGTGGCCCGACCACAGCTTAGGTCAACGCGTGAGCTGGACACCGCTTACGGTGATGCATGTCTGACCTGACGGATATTTTGGACCAGCGTGCGACTGCATCGTTGCGCTCCGATCCAGATGCTGCAGTTTAATGAGTTCGCTTTCCTGATATGTCAGCGCGTAGTGCCGCGGGCCTCATCAGAGAACGACCTCACGGTCCGATAAAAATAAGCAGAACGTCGATCATAAAAATAGAAAATCTCATTCTTCTGTCGTCGTAAAATACAGTTGATATCGGACTCGCTCATTTTTCTGGTTCTGCGAAGCTTACTCACCGATTGCAGATGCCGCTTCTCGCGAGGTTCCGATGAAACATGATGGCCTGCCTGGATATGGATTTGCCGCTACCGCACGCGCGACATCAGATTTCGTGGATGCACCCATGGCGATGAAGGCGTGGCGCTGTCGAACCTCCTGAGCTTATCGATCTGATAGGCACTATCCGATCGCTTCACTGATCTCTGATCAAGGATAGCTCAAGTCAATCAACGAATTGGTCTTCGCTGCGCTTCACATGCGAGAGCGCAAACGATGGCCTGTGACCTGCAGTTCGATGGATGTTCCGAACGCTCTGTCTTTCTTCCTCTGTAACATCAAGGTGAATTCACATGACCGTCCTGCGTGATCCGATCAAGTTTGCATACTGGGTTCCGAATGTGTCCGGCGGGCTCGTCATCAGCAAGATTGAGCAACGAACCGGATGGGACATCAACTACAACCGGCGTCTGGCGCAGATCGCCGAAGCCAACGGCTTTGACTACGCCTTGAGCCAGATTCGTTTCACCGCGGGTTACGGCGCAGAGTTCCAGCACGAGTCGGTCGCCTTCAGTCACGCGTTGCTTGCGGCGACGACGAAGCTGAAAGTTATCGCTGCGCTGCTTCCCGGACCATGGAATCCTGCGCTTGCAGCCAAGCAGATCGCAACGATCAACCACCTGTCCGAAGGTCGCGTGGCCGTCAATATCGTTAGCGGATGGTTTCGCGGAGAGTTCACGTCGATCGGAGAGCCCTGGCTCGATCACGATGAGCGCTATCGTCGCTCCGAGGAGTTCATTCGTGCGCTGCGTGGAATCTGGAATCAGGACAATTTCACGTTCCGCGGCGATTTCTATCGCTTCAACGATTACACCCTGAAGCCGAAGCCGATCGACCCGCAGCCTGAAATTTTTCAGGGAGGAAGTTCGCGCGCGGCGCGGGATATGGCTTCGCGCGTGTCTGACTGGTACTTCACCAACGGAAATTCGCCTGAAGAGATCAAGAAACAGGTCGACGACATCCGCGCCAAGGCGGAGGCCAACGGCCATTCCGTCAAGATCGGCGTCAATGCGTTTGCCATTGCACGCAGCACCGAGGCCGAAGCGCGCACCGTTCTCAACGAGATTATCGAGAAGGCCGATCCAGACGCTGTTGGCGCGTTCGCTCACGAGGTGAAGAACGCTGGCAAGGCTTCACCGGAGGGGCAGGGTAACTGGGCAAAATCGAGTTTCGAGGACCTCGTTCAATATAACGACGGCTTCAAGACCAACCTGATCGGCACGCCGGAGCAGATTGCCGAACGCATCGTCGCGCTCAAGGATGTCGGCGTCGATCTCGTTCTTCTGGGCTTTCTGCATTTCCAGGAAGAGGTCGAGTATTTCGGAAAGAACGTCATTCCGCTGGTTCGCGCACTCGAAGAGAAGGTCGTGCCGCGGGTCGAGGCGGCCGAGTAGACGGGTGACGGGTCAATTCCGATGAGTTCGGTCGCAGCGGCTGACACCGAAGATTTGCTCCCGGCTTTTGCCCGCGATCGCGCAGGCGAGACCGAGAGACATAGCCGGGGTGTTCCGGCGGAAGCCGAGCAAACACTGGCGCATACAGCGGCACCTGCGGCTGTTCCGGTGCTGGCGCTCGAAGGCATTTCGGTTGCGTTCGGGGGGGTGGTGGCATTGCAGGATATCGACCTGCATGTGGCGGAAGGCGAGATCCGCGCGATCATCGGCCCGAACGGGGCAGGCAAGAGTTCGCTCCTGAACGTGGTGAGTGGATTGTACCGACCGGACCAAGGCCTGGTGCAACTTGGCGACAGACGCTTCGCACATGTGCCGACGTCACGTCTCGCCGGTTATGGCGTGGCGCGAACCTTTCAGAATCTCGCATTGTTCAATGGTCTGTCGGTGCTCGACAATGTGGTGATGGGCTTAGCGCATCGCCGGCGTGCCGGCTTCCTGCAACAGATCATCGGCACGCCCTGGGCGCGGCGCGAGGAAGCCGCCAATCGCGCCGGGGCGGAAGAGATCATCGATTTTCTGCAGCTCACCGAGGCGAGGGAGCGGATCGCCGGCGGACTGCCTTATGGATTGCAGAAGCGGGTCGAACTGGCCCGCGCGCTCGCCGCACGTCCGAAGCTCTTGCTGCTGGACGAACCGCTGGCCGGCATGACGCTGACTGAAAAACAGGAACTCTCGCGCTACATCCGCAATGCCCGCGACAGCTACGGCACCACGATCGTCCTGATCGAGCACGACATCGGCGTGGTGATGGATCTGTCCGACCGCATCGCGGTGCTCGATCACGGATCCAAGATCGCCGACGGAACGCCGGATCAGGTGCGCGCCAACCAGGCCGTCATCAATGCCTATCTCGGGGTCGCGCATGACGATGACACGGAGCTGGCGCAGTGATGTTTGATTATCAGTTCTTCATCGAGGTTCTGGCCGGCGGCCTGTTGTCCGGCGTGATGTATTCGCTGGTCGCGATCGGCTTCGTGCTCATCTACAAGACATCCGGTGTTCTGAATTTCGCGCAAGGTGCGATGCTGTTGTTCGCAGCGCTCACCTTCGTCAGCTTGGTCGAGCGCGGCGTCTCGTTTCCGCTAGCGTTGCTGGCGACGCTCGCGATCATGGTCATGCTCGGGATCGCGGTTGAGCGCGTCATATTGCGTCCGCTGGTCAACCAGCCGCCGATCACGCTGTTCATGGCGACGCTGGGATTGTCCTATGTCATCGAGGGCGCGGCGCAACTGTTGTGGGGCACGCAGGTGCACGGTCTCGATCTCGGGATCGACGACAAGCCGTTCGAGGTCGCCGGCGTATTGATCAGCCAGTTCGATCTGTTCGCTGCTGCGGTCGCCGGCGCGATGGTGACTCTGTTTGCGCTGTTCTTCCGATACACGCGCACGGGCCTGGCGTTTCAGGCCGTCGCCGACGATCAATTTGCCGCGCTTGCGGTGGGCTTGCGTCTGCCGCGTGTCTGGGCGGCGGTATGGACGGCAGCCGGACTTGTCGCTGTCGTCGGCGGCTTGCTGTGGGGCGCGCGACTGGGCGTGCAGTTTTCGCTCTCGCTGGTTGTCCTCAAGGCGCTGCCCGTGCTGGTGCTCGGCGGGTTCGACTCGATCGCCGGTGCCATCGTGGGCGGCCTCCTGATCGGTGCGATCGAAAAACTTGCTGAAGTCTATGTCGGGCCTTTCTTCGGCGGCGGCATCGAGGCGTGGGCTGCATATGTCGTTGCCCTTGGTTTTCTGCTGGTGCGGCCATCGGGGCTGTTCGGCCAGAAGCTTGTGGAGCGGGTGTAGCGATGTCCGCACCAGCTCTAGCCATCAAGGGGAACGCTGTGACGCCGGGCCATATCGGCGTGGTGGTTCTGCTTGTCGTTGCCTATGGGGTCATCCCGTTGACCGGTTCGGACTATCTGCTGGATGCAATCCTCACGCCGTTCCTTGCGCTCGCGCTGGCGGCGGTCGGGCTGAACGTCCTGACGGGCTATGCCGGGCAGGTGTCACTCGGGTCAGCCGCCTTTCTCGCGGTCGGCGCCTATGCGGCCTATAACCTCAATCTACGCATTCCGGAGCTGCCGTTCCTGGTCAGCCTGCTGCTGGCGGGTCTCGTCGCGGCGGCTGTGGGGCTGATCTTCGGCCTGCCGAGCTTGCGCCTGCACGGCTTCTATCTCGCCGTGTCGACGCTTGCCGCCCAGTTCTTCGTGCAATGGGCCCTGACGAAGTTCGGCTGGTTCTCGAACGACAACCCGTCAGGCGTCATCGATGCACCGACGCTGACCATCGGCGGCTTTGCGGTCTCGGGCGCGGCACGGCGCTACGTCTTCTCGCTGACGACCGTCCTGATCGCGACGTTTCTGACGGTGCGGTTGCTGGCGGCGCAGTCCGGACGAAACTTCATCGCGGTACGCGATCACGAGATCGCCGCGAAGGTCATCGGCGTTCCCTTGTTGCGGACCAAGCTGCTGGCCTTCGGCGTCTCGTCCTTCCTGATCGGCATTGCGGGCGTGCTGTGGGCGTTCGCCTATCTGCGCACCGTGGAGCCGGCCGGCTTCAATCTGGATCGCTCGTTCCAGATCCTCTTTATGATCATCATCGGCGGCCTGGCCTCGATCCGGGGATCGTTCCTGGGCGCAGCCTTCATCGTCGTGTTTCCGCTGCTGCTGTCGCGGGTCGGCGCAGCACTTCTCGGGGACGTATTCGATTCCGGGGTGCTGGAGATGAGCCAGCGCATCGTCATCGGCAGCCTGATTATCGGACTTCTGATCGCGGAGCCACGCGGACTGATCGCCCTGCTGGATCGCATTTCGGCACGGACTATTCCAAAGCCGAAGCGTCCGGAGCAGGCGGCAAGCCAACTGCAGAACCATCGTTAACAACAGGGGTCATCTCATGAATGTATTCAAACCGTTCAGATTGGCGGCGCTGGCCACGGCCATTGCTGTTGGCGCCATGCTTCCCGCGAAGGCGGACGAGCAGTTCTTTCCGCTGCAAAGCTATCGCGTCGGTCCCTATGCGGCCGGCGGTACCGGATTCTTCGGTGGCTTCATCGACTATCTCAATCTCATCAATATCCGCGATGGCGGCGTCAATGGGGTGAAGCTCACCTGGGCCGAGGGCGAGACCCAATACGAGGTCGAGCGTGGCGTGGAAGTTTATGAGCGCCTCAAGAGCCGCTCCGGTGTGGCGGCGTGGAATCCGCTGTCGGTCGGCATTGCCTATGCGATGATTGATCGCATCACCAAGGACAAAGTGCCGCTCATCACCATCAATCATGGCAGAACGGACTCCACCGACGGGCGCGTATTCCCTTACGTCTTCCCGTTGCTGCTCAATCCCTATAGCGAGACGTCCGGCATCGTGAACTATATCGCGTCGCGCGAGGGCGGTGCCGACAAGCTCAAGGGCAAGAAGATCGTGGTGCTCTACCATGGCTCGCCCTACGGCAAGGAAACCATCCCGATCTACAAGCTGCTCGCTGACAAATATGGCTTCGAGCTCGAGCAGATCGAGGTGCCGCATCCCGGCAACGAACAACAGTCGCAATGGCTGTCGATCCGCCGGGCGAAGGCCGACTATGTGGTGCTGCGCGGCTGGGGCGTGATGAATCCGGTGGCGCTGAAAACAGCGCAGAAGGTCGGCTTCCCCGCCGATCGCATCGTCGGCAATGTCTGGTCCAACTCTGAAGAAGACGTCATTCCGGCCGGCGACGCGGCCAAGGGTTATGTCGCGATCACGACGCAGGCGTCGGGTGCCCAGTACCCCGTGGTGCAGGAGGTCATCAAGACCGTCTATGGCGCCGGCAAGGGCAACCTCGACGACAAGAAGCGGATCGGTGGCGTCTACCACAACCTCGGAATCGTGAACGGCATCCTGAATGTGGAAGCCATCCGGATCGCCCAGGCGAAATTCGGCAAACGTACGTTGACGGGTGACGAGGTGCGTTGGGGGTTCGAGCATTTGCAGCTTGATCCCGCACGGGTTGAAGCGCTGGGTGCAAAGGGGCTGTTCCACTCGATCAACGTCACCTGGGACAATCACGAAGGCGATGGCCGCGTCACGTTTCAGCAGTGGGACGGCGCAAAGTGGAAGGTCGTCTCCGACTGGATCGCGCCGGATTGGGCGTTCCTGCGTCCGATCATCGAGAAGTCGTCCACAGCCTATGCGGCGGAGCACAACATCAAGATCCGGACATCCGACGACGCTCCGGTCGGCCAGTAGCAGCCACAGCGCAACAGCGGAGGAGGCAGGCATGCGGCTCCTCCGTTCATGCCAAACCCCAAGGGCATCCAGATGAACGATATCCTTCTCTCGGTTGACGCGCTGTCAGCGACTTACAATCATGCCATCCGCGCGCTGTCGGGCGTTTCGTTCACTGTGCGGCACGGCGAGATCGTGGCGCTGCTCGGTGCAAACGGGGCGGGCAAATCGACCACATTGAAAGCGGTCTCCAACCTGCTGCATGCCGAGCGCGGTCAGATTACCGAGGGAAGCATCCACTTCGACGGTGCCGCCGTCGCGTCCGTTTCGTCTGCGGATCTTGTGCGTCGCGGATTGGTGCCGGTGCTCGAGGGGCGGCACTGTTTCCGCTCGCTGACTGTCGAAGAGAATTTGATTACAGGCGCCATCGGACGGGACGCGCGTCGCAGCGAGGTTCGCGCCGATCTCGATCGCGTCTATGCACTGTTCCCGCCTTTGAAGAAGCGGCGATTGTCGTTGTCCGGCTTCACCTCGGGCGGCGAGCAGCAGATGACGGCCATCGGGCGCGCGTTGATGTCGCGTCCCCGGTTGCTGGTGCTTGACGAGCCATCGATGGGGCTCGCTCCGCTGGTGGTTGAGAATATATTTCGAACGCTGAAGCGGCTTAACGTTGACGAGGGGTTGTCGATCCTTGTCGCGGAACAGAATTCGACGGTCGCACTGCGCTTTGCCGATCGGGCAGCCGTCCTTGAAAACGGTCGGACGGTTCTCGACGGCCCGGCGCTGGAGCTTCGCCAGCGCGCCGACATCAAGGCGCTCTATCTCGGCAGCCCCAGCGAGAGCGCTGCGCGTCTTTCATCATCCTCCAGCAAGGCGGTTGCCTGATTTCCAGATCAACAGAACGGAGAGCTGCAATGACCAACAACAATCTCGCGCGTATTGTGACCGACGATCATTATTCCAGGCTGGATGCCGTCATCGAAAGCACGGTGAAGGCGAATGCCGATCGCAACGATCTGGAAGGCCGTTTCCCGAAAGACAACCTTGATGCGCTCGCAGGCGCCGGCTGGACCGGCGTGCTCAACGAACCGCGCTTCGGTGGGCTCGGACTCTCAAACGTCGACTTCGCCGAAGCGGCCTATCGGATCGGTCAGGCGGATGCCTCGACCGGGCTGATCTATGTCATGCATGTAGGTGCTGCCCAGACGATCAATCTGTTCGGCAATGACGACCAGAAGGAGCGATGGCTCAAAGCGAAGAACGGCGGATTGCTCGGCACCTATTCCACCAGCGAGCGCGCGTCCGGCGGCCACTGGTGGTACAATTTTTCCGAAGCTGGACGTGATGGCGATGACTACATCCTGGAAGCCGAGAAGTCGTTTACCACGAGCTCCGGTAAAGCCGACTTCTACGTCGTACAGACCCGCACACCTGACGCGAAAGACCAGACCGACATCATCTTCTTCATCGTCGATGGCAAGGCGGAGGGTATCGAATCCGGTCCCTGGGATGCGCTTGGCGTTCGCGCCAACCATTCCGGCGCAATCCGCTACAAGGGCGTGAGGGTGCCGAAGCGGGATCGGCTCGGCGTTGAAGGGCAGGGCAAGGAGATCATCTATGACGGCGTCTCTCCGGTTTATTTGATCGGGCTCGGTGCCGTGTGGGAAGGCGTCGCGCGCGGGGCGTTGAACGCGGCTGTCGCGCATGCCACGGGCTTCGTCCACAAGGACAAGAACAAAAGCCTTTCGGATTATCAGGCCATTCGGCAGGAGCTTGGCGCGGCGAAGGTGCTGGTGGAGACGCTGCGGCCATGGCGTAACGAACTGGCCGCCAGGCTGGACGATCTGTGGCGCGCCGGTAAACCGCAAAGCGAGATTCTGATTCCGCTCACGGAGTTCAAGGTTCATGCGGCAGAGGTCGCCAACAAGGTTGCGGCCGCAGCGCTTACGGTCACGGGCGGCTACGGCTATCGTCGCGGACCGATCGAGCGATCTTATCGCGACGCGCGCGCGGCAATCGCGATGGGCCCTTCCAATGTCATTGCGCGTGACTGGATCGGTAAATCGCTCGTCGGCCTACCGCTGGAGCTTTTCTATGAGGGCGGCGAGTAGATCGTTGGAGACGATCGGCGCAGTCGGAGGGAGTCGAGGCTGTACGCGCTCGGACCGGCAAGTGCTGCATAAATGAAACCGCTGCACATCGAGACGTTCTTCAAGAAGTGCGTCAGCATGTTGCGGTCACCAAAATCAGTGTGACCGGCAACAGTTTTCGCTATGCACCAGAAGGCGAGAATACACGCCGATGGCTTTGTATAACATCCGATAACGAAGGGCAGCGCGATACCGAGTTCGATGAGAACGGTCAGTCCATACGCAAATTCCGGAAGGGGGAGGCCGAGCTTTGTGAAGCCTGCAATGGTCGCGGCAGGTGCGGCAACCTTGGCGATACCGAACCAAGGGAAAACTGCGCCAAAGCAGGAGGCGGCCGGCCAGCGCGCCTAAGTCGTCCGCATGACCTGTTGGATGCCGCCATCCGACTCTTCAGAGAACCGGGTGCAGCGACACCATGCCTATGAATTTCATCTGCAATCGCACCATCTCGCGCACACCAGCCGCTTCATCGACAACCTTTGATGTCAGTGAGTCACTGAGCGAGATGCCCGCAACGCGTGCCATTACGATGCGGCCGATGAGGATAGGCACTATTGTTTCGCCGTGGCGCTATGACAAACGATCCGAATTTGCGAAAAGCCATCCCGACTTCGCCGGGCCTTTTCGGAAACGCTTCGTCTGAGGCGTATGCCTGCTGGGTCATGTCATGGCCTTAGAGGAACCGATGTTTGCGAACCGTATCTGTTTCGGCACTGGCGCCCTTTTGATCTCCGGGATTCTGTTCGTGATCTACCCGGCACTTCGCCCGTTCTCCGACGAGAGGTCGCTGGAGGGCGCCGCGGCCTTCGGGTCGGGGGCATGGCTGGCATCGCACATGCTTGCCATTGTGGCGTTTACCTTGCTGTCGCCGGGGCTGCTCGGGTTGCAAGGCTCTCTACTCGGGACGCGGGCCGAGCGCCCGCTCTTTGTTGCCGTCGTCCTGAGCATGATTGGCACAGGCTTTACGCTGCCGTTCTACGGCGGCGAAGCCTATGGCCTTCACGCGCTGGGGCAGGAAGCGCTGCGGCAGCACTCCGACTCTCCGCTCGGCCTGGTCGACGTCATCCGCTCCGGCCCCGGCCTCGTCATGTTCCTTGCCGGCCTGCTGCTCATTGCCGCCTCCGCAATTGCGACCGCAACGGCGCTTTGGTGCTCCGGTTGCTATCCGAAGGCAAGCGGCGTTCCCTTCGCCGTCGGGATGTCTTTGTACATTCCGCAATTCTTCGGCGCGCAGCCCCTCCGCATTGCGCATGGACTACTGGTCGCAGTCGGCTGCGTGTGGATGGCCGCGTGTCTTTGGCGGCGAGAGCAGTTGAACGCGAATCGGCAGGCTGCTCCTGGGCGAGGCGATTATGACGCGTCATAGCGACGCGTCATAGCAAAGTGCGCCTGCGCGGGAAAATGAGCCCGCGGGCCGCTTTATCCCTCGGAGATGTTGCCGACCACCAGTTCATAGCCGTCATCCATGATCAGGATCACGCTGAAGGAATTGGGTAGGCCGGCACGACAGAGTTTTTGCGGAGTACGAACTCTGGCATCCCGCCAATTCGACCGGCGGCCGCGGGGGCGTCTCGGGCGGCCGGACTCAGCTGCCATTGGATCGTGCGGGGTGACATGCCGGCCATGATAGACAGTGAACACAAAGAGAACAACTTCGGGACTTTCTTCGGGACTCTCTGTCCCCGATCAGTCCCGAATAGCCCTTTTGGTCCCCGATTGTTCTGCCGCTTGGGCGTCGTCTAGAATTCTCGCCGGTGGGCTAAGCCCTTAAATCATTGATCTTTTTGGCACGCGGGACTGGCGATCCCAGCAGGATTCGAACCTGCAACCCACGGAGTAGAAATCCGTTACTCTATCCAGTTGAGCTATGGGACCGATGCGTCGTCATATCATCGTCGGTTTGGCTTGGACAGACCGGGCGAAATGGCGGGATTCGCGTGGTGCTTTCAAGGCCCTGATCGGCGTCCGCGTCAGGTCTGATCGGCTGTCCGTGCTGCTGCGTGCCGGCTCTGGCCTGGCCTTTCTCTTGCTGATTGAGCGGTGAACCCGCGATTTCAGCCAGAAAGTGTGCCGACTTGATCCGCTTTTCGTCCCAAAACCGAACGTCCGCCTTTGCCTTTAACGCTGCCGCAATTCCTGTCCCGTTTGGGGATCGCTTGGCGGCGTCGAGGTCAGCGGACCGGCGGCCCCTAAGGCTTCGGCGGCGGGGGCCGCGATGGTGGCATGCCATCCTTGCCATTGTCGTTGGAGATGCCGTGCTGGCGGGGATCGCCTGGCTCGCCGTCGACCTCGTCCTCAAATAGCCGCTCCGGGAAGCCGTATTGCCTGGTCACGAAACGGCCGGCCATATAGGAGATCTGGCACGCAATCAGACATCCCGTCGTGACCGCCACACCGCCCAGGGCCGGGAAACCCTGGCTCCATGTCGCGACAGCGGACATCACGGCGACCAGCACGGTCGTCACGACAATGACCCATACGGGGCCGACGAGTCCGACGGCGAGGCCCGCCAGTGAACTTGTCGCCAAAAGAAGTTCGATCATGATGCGATGCGCCCAGAAGGACCGAGCGGGCGGGCGATCGCCATGATCATCCGGCCGCAAGGCGCACCCATCTGACCGCAGCTGGAAGACTTGGGTACCCGGGATCTCCGGTCGTCCCCAGCAGGCTGCTTTTAGTCTTAACGTGTCGCGTTTGATTAAAACACGCGGGGCGATGACGGGGCGGCCCGGCCGGTCATGCGCGTAGGACGCGTTGCAAAACTGTCACCAAAATCGTCGGCATGCGCTCGAACCGTTTCCCGCACAGGGGCGACCAATCGGCGGTGACGTGGTTTTGCTTCCGGCAAGGCCCGCCGCCATGATGCGCCGCGGCTTGCGCGTAGAGCTGCTATTTGAGTTACTCAGGTTCGTCACATGATGTTGCCGGCGATCGCCGTGTCTCGCGTTGCGCCGGTGGAGAGACTCGCGAACAAGCTGGCCATGAGTCCGTCACCGTTTTTACGCAGATTTGAATCCAGGCGGCATTCGTCCGTGCAGGGGAGTTGTCCATGATTGGTCTGGTTCGCGCCGTCACTGTCTGCGCCGCGCTGGCGTTCGGCCTCGCCTCGGCTCACGCGGCGGACAAGGCTTTCCGGCGGGATGAGCTGGCGGATTCCGCGATCAAGCTCGAGGCCCAGATCAAGAAGGAGGCCGGACCGGTCGCCAAGAGCGCAGCCACGCTGCGCACCGACGCGGACGCGGCCTTCAAACGCTCCGATTTCCGCGCCGGTCTGCAGACGCTGGGCCAGATCGTGGCGATTGCGCCCGATGACAGCGCCAACTGGCTGCGGCTTGCCAAGACCATCTTCCAGATCCGCCCGACGACCTCCTCGGAAACGACGTTCCTGCGCGAGCGCGCGGCGACGGCGGCCTATATCGCCTATCAGCGCGCCGGCAATGCCGGCGAGGAGGCCGAGGCGCTGGCCGTGCTCGGCCGTGCCATGGAAGAACGCAAGCTGTGGCGCCCGGCGCTGGATGCGCTGCGCCTGTCGCTCGAGATGCGCGAAGTCGCCGACGTCCGCGGCCAATACGAGAAGCTGCGCGACGATCACGGCTTCCGTTTGCTCGATTACACTGTGGACTCGGATTCCGCGTCGCCGCGGGCCTGTTTCCAGTTCTCCGAGGAGCTCGCCAAGCGGGTCGATTTCGCACCGTTCCTGGCGCTCGCCGGCAGTGACAAGCCGGCACTGACCTCCGAGGACAAGCAGCTCTGCGTCGAAGGCCTCAAGCATGGTGAGCGCTACAATATCAACCTGCGCGCCGGCCTGCCGTCCACGGTGAAGGAGAGTCTGCCGAAATCGGCCGAGTTCAACATCTATGTGCGCGACCGCAAGCCGTTCGTGCGTTTCACCGGCCGCGCCTATGTGCTGCCGCGCACAGGCCAGCAGGGCATCCCCGTGGTCTCGGTCAACACCCAGGCAGTCACTGTCAATGTGTTCCGGATCGGCGATCGCAATCTGATCAACACTGTCATCGGCAGCGACTTCCAAACGGCACTGAGCAAGTACCAGCTCGAGAGCCTCGGCGACGAGCGCGGCGTGAAGGTCTGGACCGGCGAACTGGCCACAGGCTCCACGCTCAACGCCGACGTCACCACGGCATTTCCAGTCGATCAGGCCATCGGCGAATTGCAGCCCGGCGTCTATGTCATGACCGCCGCGGCGAAGGGGCCGGGCTCCGGCAGCGGTGACGACGACGGCTCACGGGCGACCCAGTGGTTTATCGTCTCGGATTTAGGCCTCACGGCGTTCTCCGGCAATGACGGCATCCACGTCTTCGTCAATTCGCTGGCGTCCACCGATCCGATGGCCAAGGCGGACGTCCGGCTGGTCGCGCGCAACAACGAGGTACTCGCCACAAAGAAGACCGATGACTCCGGCCATGTGCTGTTCGAGGCAGGGCTGGCCAAAGGCGAGGGCGGTTTGTCGCCGGCGTTGCTGACGGTGACATCGGACAAGAACGACTATGCGTTCCTGAGTCTCAAATCGAACGCCTTCGACCTTAGCGATCGTGGCGTCTCGGGCCGTGCGGTTCCCGCCGGTGCCGATGCCTTTGTCTATGCCGAGCGCGGCGTCTATCGCTCCGGTGAGACAGTTTACCTCACCGCGCTATTGCGCGACGGACAGGGCAATGCCGTGACTTCCGGTCCGACGACCCTCGTGGTTGAACGGCCGGATGGTGTCGAGTTCCGCCGTGCCGTCCTGCAGGATCAGGGCGCTGGTGGCCGCAGCCTGACATTGCCGCTGAATTCTGCAGTTCCGACCGGCACCTGGCGTGTTCGTGCCTTCACCGATCCGAAGGCGCCATCAGTCGGCGAGACCACCTTCATGGTCGAGGATTACGTCCCGGATCGGATCGAATTCGAGATATCTTCCAAAGACAAATTGATCAAAGCTGATGCTCCTGTAGAACTTAAGGTGGATGGTCGTTTCCTCTATGGCGCGCCCGCGTCGGGCCTGCAGCTCGAAGGCGATCTGCTTGTCAGCCCTGCCGCTAACCGCCCGGGATTCACCGGCTACCAGTTCGGCGTGGCCGACGAGGAAAGCGCCAGCAACGAACGCACGCCGATCGAGAATCTGCCTGCGGCCGATGCGAATGGCGTCGCCACGTTCCCGGTCAGCCTCGCCAAGCCGCCGTCCTCGACGCGGCCGCAGGAAGCACAGGTATTCATTCGCATGACTGAAGCGGGTGGCCGCGCTGTCGAGCGTAAATTCGTGCTGCCCGTCGCGCCCAACGCGCCGATGATCGGCGTCAAGCCGCTGTTCAAGGACAAGAACGTCGCCGAGGGGGATAATGCCGCGTTCGACGTCGTGGTGGTGTCGCCGGAGGGAACCTCGCTGGCGCGCAGCGGCCTGCGTTACGAATTGCTCAAAATGGAATCCCGGTACCAGTGGTACCGGCAGAATTCATCCTGGGATTACGAGCCCGTCAAATCGACCAAGCGCGTGGCCGATGGCGACCTCACCATTGCCGCCAATGCGCCGGCCCGTATCTCGCTGCAGCCGCAGCCCGGCCGCTATCGTCTCGACGTGAAATCCAATGAAGCCGACGGCCCGATCACCTCGGTGCAATTCGATGTCGGCTGGTATTCCGACGGCAGCGCCGACACGCCGGACCTGCTGGAGACCTCTATCGACAAGCCTGAATATCTGTCGGGCGACACCATGACCGTTTCCGTTAATGCCCGCGCGGCCGGCCTTCTGACAATCAACGTGCTCGGCGACCGCCTGCTGACCACCCAGAACGTCGCGGTCAAGGAAGGGCAGTCGCAGATCAAGATCCCGGTCGGCAGGGACTGGGGCACGGGTGCCTATGTAGTGGCGACGCTGCGCCGGCCGCTCGACGCGGCCGCCAAGCGGATGCCGGGCCGCGCCATCGGGCTGAAGTGGTTCGGTATCGACAAGAAGGCGCGAACGCTGGATGTAGCTTTGTCGCCGCCGGCACTGATCCGCCCGAGCACCACACTGAAGCTGCCGGTGAAACTCGGCGGCCTCAATCCCGGTGAGGACGCCAAGATCGTCGTTGCCGCAGTCGATGTCGGTATTCTCAATCTGACCAACTACAAGCCGCCAGCGCCGGATGACTATTATCTCGGCCAGCGCCGCATGACGTCGGAAATTCGCGACATCTACGGGCAGCTGATCGATGGCATGCAGGGCACTCGCGGTCAGCTACGCACCGGTGGCGATAGTGCCGGCGCGCAGATCGAGGGCTCGCCGCCAACGCAGAAGCCGATGGCGCTGTATTCCGGCATCGTCACTGTGGCTGCAGATGGCACCGCGCAGATCGATTTCGAGATCCCGGAATTCGCCGGCAGCGCGCGCGTGATGGCCGTGGCATGGACCGCGACCAAGCTCGGCCGTGCGACTGTGGATGTCACGGTGCGCGATCCGGTGGTGCTGACGGCGACGCTGCCGCGGTTCCTATTGTCCGGCGACACGGGCACCATGAGCTTCGACCTCGACAATGTCGAAGGCGCGGCCGGTGACTACACCATCGCTGTGAAGACTTCGGGTCCCGTGAAACTCACCGGCAATCCGGCGACGACTGTGAAATTGGCTGCCAAGCAGCGCAGTTCCATGGCGCTGGCCATCGATGCATCGGGTGCGGGCACGGCGCAGTTCGACGTCGATATCAAGGGACCGAATGGCCTGACACTGGCGCGGCATTACGTTCTGGACGTCAAAGCGGCCACGCAGGTGCTGGCGCGGCGGTCGATCCGTACGCTGGCAAAGGGCGAGAGCCTGACGCTGACATCGGACATGTTCTCCGATCTGGTGACGGGCACCGGCGGCGTCTCGCTGTCGGTCAGCCTGTCGACCGCGCTGGATGCTGCGACTATCCTCAAGGCGCTCGATCGCTATCCCTATGGCTGTTCCGAGCAGATCACCAGCCGCGCGATGCCGCTATTGTATGTCAATGATCTCGCGGCCGGCGCGCATCTGGCGATGGACACCGGGGTCGATCAGCGCATCAAGGACTCGATAGACAGACTGCTGGCGCGCCAGGGCTCGAATGGCTCGTTTGGCCTGTGGTCGGCAGGCGGCGATGACGCCTGGCTTGACGCTTACGTCACGGATTTCCTGACCCGCGCCCGTGAAAAGGGCTTTGTGGTGCCGGACGTGCTGTTCCGTGCTGCACTCGACCGCGTCCGCAATTCGGTGGTCAATGCTGACGAGCCGGAGAAGGACGGCGGCCGCGATCTCGCTTACGGCCTCTATGTGCTGGCCAAGAACGGCACCGCGCCGATCGGCGACCTGCGCTATCTCGCCGATACCAAGCTGAACAACCTGGCGACGCCGATCGCCAAGTCGCAGCTTGCGGCGGCACTGGCGCTGGTCGGTGACCGTGCCCGCGCCGAGCGTGTCTATGCGGCAGCAGTTGAGAGCCTCGCGCCGAAGCCGATCATCGAGTTCGGCCGCGTCGATTACGGCTCGGCGCTGCGCGATGCCGCAGCACTGGTCTCGTTGGCGAGCGAGGGCAATGCTCCGCGTGCCACGCTGACGCAGGCCGTCCAGCGCGTCGAAGCGGCGCGCGGCCTGACGCCGTTCACCTCGACGCAGGAGAATGCGTGGCTGGTACTGGCGTCGCGTGCACTGGCCAAGGAAGCCAATACGCTGGCGCTCGACGTCAACGGTTCGCCGGTGAAGACCGCGCTCTATCGCAGCTACAAGGGCGCGGAGATGGCCGGGCAGCCGATCAAGATCACCAACACTGGCGATACACCTGTGCAGGCCGTTGTCTCGGTCTCCGGTTCGCCGATCACACCGGAACCGGCCGCATCGAACGGCTTCAAGATCGAGCGCAATTACTTCACGCTCGACGGCAAGCCTGCCGATGTCACCAAGGCCAAGCAGAATGATCGCTTCGCCGTGGTGCTGAAGATCACCGAGGCCAAGCCGGAATACGGGCACATTATGGTGGCCGATTATCTCCCGGCCGGTTTCGAGATCGACAATCCGCATCTGGTGTCGTCGGGGGACAGCGGCACGCTGGACTGGATCGAAGACGGCGAGGAGCCGGAGAATACCGAGTTCCGCGATGATCGCTTCACGGCGGCGATCGACCGGAAGAGCGACGACAAGGCGGTGTTCTCGGTCGCCTATATCGTTCGCGCGGTGTCGCCCGGCAAATACGTGCTGCCGCAGGCCTATGTGGAAGACATGTATAATCCGTCGCGCTACGGACGGACCGGGACAGGTCGTGTCGAGGTTGCAAAGGCGAAATGAGCGAGGGCGCGTCCACGTCACAGGGACCAACGTCACATGCGGCGTCATCCCCGGACTTGACCCGGGGATCCACTTTGCCGACCGGTGACTGCGACAAGATGGATGGCCGGGGCGAGCCCGGTCATGACGTGGGAAGGGGCTGGCATTTCATCCAACGGCGATCGGTCAGGCGAGCATTCGTCACTGTGGCCGCTTCTCTGGTCCTGAGTGGCGCCATCTTCGCTGCATGGGTGGTCTCGCTTGGCCCGCTCCCACTCGAACAGGCGCGGAAGATCTCCACCACCGTCATCGACCGCAACGGCAAACTGCTGCGCGCCTATGCCATGGCCGATGGACGCTGGCGGCTTCCGGTCGACGCAAAGACCTCCGTCGATCCCGGCTATCTCAACCTGCTGCTCGGCTACGAAGACAAGCGCTTCTATAGCCATCACGGAGTTGATCCGCTGGCGCTCGGCCGCGCCGCGCTTCAACTCGTTACCCGCGGCGAGATCGTGTCGGGTGGCTCCACTATCACGATGCAATTGGCGCGGCTGATCGAGCCGCGCCAGCAGCGCTCGATATCGGCAAAGATACGTCAGGCCGTACGCGCCCTGCAGATCGAACGGCAGATGAGCAAGGACGAGATCCTCAATCTCTATCTGGCACTGGCGCCGTTCGGCGGCAATCTCGAAGGCATTCGCGCGGCATCCATCGCCTATTTCGGCAAGGAGCCGAAGCGCCTGTCGCTGGCGGAGAGCGCGCTGCTGGTCGCGCTACCGCAGTCGCCTGAGCATCGCCGGCTCGATCGCCATCCCGGAAATGCTCGCGTGGCGCGCGACCGCGTGCTGGAACGCATGGTGAGTGAGCGCAGGGTCTCCGCCTCCGACGCCATGCAGGCCAGGGCCATTAGCGTGCCCAAGCTGCGCAAGCCGATGCCGATCCTGGCGCCGCATTCGGCGGATCAGGCGACGTTGCTGCACAGGGGTCGTCCCATCATCAGGCTGGCACTGGATGCTGGCATCCAGCGCGCACTGGAAGGCCTCGCCCGCGACCGCGCAGCGGCGCTGGGCAACAACATCTCCATCGGTCTGATCGCGGTCGACAACGAGAGCGGCGACGTGCTCGCTCATGTCGGCTCGCCCGATTATTTCGATGATCGCCGGGCAGGGCAGGTCGACATGACCCGCGCGGTGCGTTCGCCGGGCTCGACGCTGAAGCCGTTCATCTACGGCCTCGCCTTTGAGGATGGCTTCGTGCATCCGGAAAGCTTGATCGAGGATCGGCCGGTTCGCTTCGGCACTTATGCGCCGGAGAATTTCGATATGAGTTTTCAGGGTACCGTGTCGGTTCGGAAAGCGCTGCAGTTATCGCTGAATGTGCCGGCGATTGCGCTGCTCGATCGCGTCGGCGCATCGCGTTTGTCGTCGCGGCTGAAACAGGCCGGTGGCAATCTGGTGCTGCCGCCGGGCGAGGCGCCCGGACTGGCCATGGGGCTCGGCGGCGTCGGCATTACGCTGCAGGACCTCGTCCAGCTTTATACGGGTGTGGCGCGGCTCGGGAACGCCAAACCGTTGCGCGAGATCATGCAGGCCAATGGCGGCGATGATCGCGAGCCTTTGCGGTTGATGGATTCGGTCGCGGCCTGGCAGGTCGGCAATGTCCTGATTGGGACGCCGCCGCCCGAGAATGCGGCGCATAACCGGATCGCCTTCAAGACCGGCACCAGCTACGGCTATCGCGATGCCTGGTCGGTCGGTTTCGATGGCCGCATGACGATCGGTGTCTGGGTCGGCCGTCCGGATGGCGCGCCGGTGCCGGGACTGGTTGGCCGCACGGCCGCAGCTCCGATTCTGTTCGATGCCTTTGCCCGGACCGGCAAGCTGCCGGCACCGCTGCCCAAAGCCCCCAAGGGCGCGCTAATGGCCAGCAACGCTAAGTTACCGCTGCCGCTGCGTCGGTTCCGGCCGGCCGGCGAGTTGATCCGGACCGGCAGCGATCAGGCCCTTCATATCCAGTTCCCGCTGAACGGTTCCCGGATCGACGCCAGCGCCGGCGAAAATGCACTGTCCGCCGTGCCGGTCAAGGTGGCCGGCGGGGTCGCGCCCATGACCATGCTCGTCAACGGCGTGGCGGTCGGTGAGCTCGACAGCCGGCGCCAGCGGCTGATCGACCCGCCCGGTCGGGGCTTCGTCAGGCTGACGGTCATGGACGCCATGGGCGTGGCGGACACAGTTGTGGTCAGAATTCAATAAGCTCCGGCTAACTGGTTGTCCGGTCGGTGGTTTCAGCGTATGCGACAGGCATGGCCGAGACCTATCCAAGACCCCGATTTGGCGCCCCGCGCGGGCCGAAAACCCGTGTTGATCCGGGCGGCAAGCTGGTGCGCGTGCTGGACTTTGTGGGCTTAAGTCACGCTCGCGCGGTCGCGTTCCTGGCCATTGTCGGGTTCCTGTTCTTCCTGCCGGGCTTCTTCACCATCCCGCCGATCGACCGCGACGAAGCCCGCTTCGCACAGGCGACCAAGCAGATGGTCGAGACCGGCGATTTCGTCGACATCCGGTTCCAGGACGAGGTCCGCTACAAGAAGCCGGTCGGCATCTACTGGATGCAGGCGGCCGTGGTCGAGACCGCCGAGGCGCTCGGGCTGCAGAATGCGGAAGTGCGCATCTGGCTCTATCGGGTGCCGTCGCTGGTCGGCGCCATTGGTGCAGTGCTGCTGACCTACTGGACCGCGCTGGCCTTCGTGACGCGGCGCGGTGCGGTGCTGGCCGGCCTGATCATGTGCAGTTCGGTGCTGCTCAATGTCGAGGCGCGCCTCGCCAAGACCGATGCCATGTTGCTGCTGACGGTTGTTGCAGTCATGGGCGCGATGGCGCGAATTTACCTGGCGTGGCAGCGCCGCGAGGAAGCTGACAAGTCGCGCTGGCAGGAGCCGGCGGTGTTCTGGACGGCGATGGCGATCAGCATTCTCGTCAAGGGACCGCTGATCCTGATGTTCGTCGGGCTAACTGTTGTCGCGCTGGCGATCATGGATCGCTCTGTCGCGTGGCTGTGGCGGTTGCGGCCGCTGGTCGGCGTGGTCTGGATGCTGCTGCTGGTGCTGCCCTGGTTCGTTGCGATCTTCCTCAAATCCGGCCAGGCGTTTTTCTCCAATTCGCTGGGCGGCGACATGCTGAGCAAGCTGGCCGCGCAGGAGTCCCACGGCGCGCCTCCCGGAACATATTTCCTGCTGTTCTGGATCACCTTCTGGCCCGGGGCACCGCTGGCCGGTATGGCCACGCCGGCGATCTGGCGCGCGCGGCGCGAGCCCGGGGCGCAATATCTGTTGGCCTGGCTGATCCCGTCCTGGATCGTGTTCGAAGTGGTGATGACCAAGCTGCCGCATTACGTGCTGCCGCTCTATCCGGCGATCGCCATTCTCATCATCGGCGCGCTTGAGCGCCGGGTGCTGGCACGCAACTGGCTGGCGCGTGGCGCGGCGTGGTGGTTCGCGATTCCGGTGCTGACCGCTGTGGTCGCGGAGATCGGCGCCGTGGCGATCGTGCGCCATCCGGTGTTTCTGGCGTGGCCTTTCGCCGCCGCGGCGCTGGTCTTTGGCCTGTTTGCCTGGTGGTTGTATGAAGACGCCCGCGCGGAACGCTCATTGCTGAATGCGGTCGTGGCCTCGCTGTTCATGAGCGCCGCTTTTTATGGCGTGTTGCTGCCATCGCTTCGGCCCTTGTTTCCAAGTGTGCAGATCGCACGCGCGCTGCGTAACGTGGTTTGTGTCGCTCCCAAGGCTGCTGCGGCGGGATATCATGAGCCAAGCCTGGTGTTCATGACCGGCACATCCACACAGCTCACCGATGGCGCGGGCGCGGCGGATTTCCTTGGGCAGGGCAGCTGCCGCTTCGCACTTGTCGAACTGCGGTCGGAGCGCCAGTTCGCGATGCGCGCCGAGGCCATCGGCCTGCGCTACAACATGGCCACGCGCATCGATGGCTATAATTTCTCGCAGGGCAAAGCGATCTCGGTGGTCATCTACCGCTCCGAAGGGACCGAGTAATGTCCACCCCGGACAGAACGGAGCCTCAGTCCTATCTGTCGCAACTCGTTGCGCTGGTGTGGCAGTCCTTCGCACAGCTTGTCCGCGCGCCGTCGCATTCGCGGCGCGCAGTAGCTGCGCGTTACTGGGCGCGCCGCTCGCTGGTGCTTGGCGCCGTGACCGCCGTGATCATCATCGCGCTGATGTTCGTCGTCGATGCCACCGAGATCGGACTGATGCCGGCGCGCGGCACGGCTGGCCTCTGGCCACTGCGTATTTTCACGGATTTCGGCAAGGACGAATATGTCCTGCTGGCGTTGCTTGCGATCATGATCGTGCTGGCGCTGCTGACGCCGCTGCGCCATGGCACGTCGCGCGCAGTGCTCGTCAGCTTCGGGACCCGGATCCAGTACATATTCCTGTCGGTTGCGCTGTCCGTCTTTGTGACTGAAATCGTCAAGGGCGCGCTCGGTCGCGGCAGACCTTTTGTCAGCGGCGCGGCTGATCCGTTCAATTTCTCGCATTTTGCCTGGACGCCCGCCTATGCCAGCTTCCCGTCGGGCCATGCGACCACGAGTTTCGCGCTGGCCTTCGCAGTCGCTGCTCTATGGCCGCGGCTGCGCACGGCGATGATCGTCTTCGCCGTCGCAATCTGCGCCAGCCGGCTCGTCTTGCTGGCGCATCATGCCAGTGACGTGGTCGGCGGCGGGCTGGTCGGCTGGATGGGCGCCATGACGGTGCGTTACTGGTTCGCAGCCCGGCATCTGGCTTTCACCATTCACCAGGACGGCACCATCGCCCCGCTGCCCGGGCCGTCCGCGAGCCATTTCAAAAGGGTTGCCCGCGGGGCCGCGGCCCCATAAGAAGCGATCTTTGCTGGGCTGGCTGCGACAAGTTCCCGCAGGACCCCCCCCCAACCATGAGCTCCGATTTGTCCGCTCCCGAAGTTGCCTCCGTCGACGTTTCCGTTGTGGTGCCCGTACGCAACGAGCAGGACAATGTCGCGCCGTTGATCGCTGAGATCACTGCTGCGCTCGACGGCCGCTGGCCCTACGAAATCATCTATGTCAATGACGGCTCGACCGACGCGACGCCGGCACGGCTCGCCGAATTGATGCAAACGCGTAGTAACCTGCGCCGCATCGACCACGTTGCATCAGCGGGCCAGTCGGCCGCCGTACGCACCGGAGTGCGCAACGCGCGCGGTGCGATCGTGGTGACGCTGGACGGCGATGGTCAGAACAATCCGGCGTTCCTGCCCAACCTGATTTCCGCGATCCAGGACGGTGGCGGCCGCGTCGGCCTTGCTGCCGGGCAACGGGTCGGTCGCAAGGATACCGGTTTCAAGAAGGCGCAGTCCAAGATCGCCAATGCCGTGCGCAATGCGATCCTCAAGGACGGTACCCGGGATACCGGATGTGGTCTGAAGGCGTTCCGCCGCGATGTGTTCTTGTCGATGCCTTATTTCGACGGTCTGCATCGCTTCCTTCCGGCGCTGGTGCGTCGTGAGGGCTTTGATATCGCCTATGTCGATGTCACCGATCGGCCGCGCCATTCCGGCGTGTCCAATTACGGATTCTTTGACCGGCTCTGGATCGGCATCATGGACCTCGCTGGCGTCTGGTGGCTGATCCGCCGCAAGCGTACGACGCCGGTCGCAATCGAGTTCAAATAAATGCTGCTTCAATACGGTCAGGCACTTGGCGACTATCTCTATGACGTATTCGTCGCAAAGTTCGATTTCTGGCTCGCCTTCGGCCTGATCGCACAGTTGCTGTTCACCGCGCGCTTCCTCGTGCAGTGGATTTCCAGCGAGCGCGCCGGGCAAAGCGTCGTGCCCATGGCGTTCTGGTTCTTCTCCATGGCCGGCGGGTTGATGACGCTGATCTACGGCATCGCCAAGCGCGAGCCGGTGATCATCCTCGGCCAGGCGTTTGCCACGGTGATCTATGTCCGCAACATCATGCTGATTATCAAGAACCGCGGCAGCGGATCAAAGACGCTATCGAACTGAGAGCCCGCAACGCCCCCCGCTATCCGGCGACCGTCATCCACCACTGCTGGACCACTTCGGGGCTGGTAAGCTGGATGGCCGCCGACGCGTCAAGCTGCAACTTGCGATAGGCGCTTGCGGTGATGCCGAATCGAGCGCGGAAGCTTCGGCTGAAATGAGCCTCGCTGCTGAACCCCAGATCCGACGCGAGGCGCGATAGCCGACGGGTTTCGAGGGGATCGCTGAGCGCAGCCTGAACAGCGAGCAAGCGGCGTTCCTGGACATGGCGCATGACGCCACCACGGCTCGCGAAGATGCGATAGAGCGAAGCCCTTGAAATATCGAGCTCCAGCGCCAGCCAGTCGGGCGATAGTTCTGGCAATCCAAGATTATCCCGGATTGCGGCTTCGGCAAGCGCCAGGATATTTTCGTCCGCGTCTTTCTGCTGCGTGAGGGGATCGTCCGGCGACGGAGCGAGAAGCCGCTTCAGGAATCTGGCGGTTCCGGCCACGGTGCTTTCGACATCAGCTTCGGTTAGCTGGGCGGAGCGTTCCTGCAGCGACAGCATATACGCAGCAAGTAGATTGTTCCGGAACTTATCGAGCCGCGGTGTCAGCGTTTCAAGCGGCACGTCGGCGAGCAGTTTGCGCGGAACGATGAGCGATACCGTGTTTGATGCGAACGCGCGCGTATCGACCGTGTAAGCGAGATCGATCAAGGCGACCTTTCCGGGGCCGATCGTGGTTTGCTGCCGCGTCACAACGCCATTGAAGCCGCCGCTGACATAGAGGTGTAACAGCAAGTGGTCCGGCGTCGCGGCGATGCGCTGCTCATCTCTGACGAAGTTCTGAACGTTGAAGGCGACCTTGGCGATGATGATGTCACCAATGATGACGCCTGAGGCCGAACCGGTCGGTGTCTTCCTGGTGGGACCGCAGGCGCGGGGCTCGAATAACGGTCCGATTACCGCACTCCAGGTGGCGAAAGCATTGGGCTCGTCCAGTCCGGTAGTGACGTAATAGAGGCGAGAAAGCGCTGACATGGGGCTTGCTGACGTGATGTTTGAAATAAAGCTTTTATTCCGAGATGGATATCGAGTCGAAGCTCTCCCCACCCAACGTCTGGCAAATCACCCCGGGGGCTTTGCCGAATTGCCGCCAGTGCCGCGATGCCACCGAAGCAATCACGTGCAACGCCAGCTTGAGACGCAGGATCAATGGAAAGCGCTTCGCCGGGCTGTAGCTGCGCGGGAAATCGATGTCCAAACATTTCGGAGCTGATCTAAAAGAGCGTTAGCGGCGCGCAGGTCATGGGATGAGGCATCCGGCTTGATCGCACGTCGCGTTGCACGAATCAGCTCTGTTGTTTGGGCATAGAGCTATCTGGGAATTAGAGGAGCGGGCTTCTGTGGGCGCTGTGGGGATTTTTCGGGGATCGTCTAACTTAACAAAATTGTTTCTTTGTTCGACATTTCTGGGCAGTCTTTGCGTTCCAGCTCTGGCTCACGCCGCTGACCGGCCGGCCAGGAAGGACGCGGTCGCCAAGCTCAGCTCGTCATATTCCATACAAGCGGTTGAGAAAATTCAACGCGAGCTTTCTACAGCCTTTCAACAGGGCGACCTGGGTCTGATTGCACGGGTCTATGAGACCACCTATCAAGATCCAAAATTGCGCGACGCTGTCGTTTATCAGGCGTCGCGTCTGGCGCCGGCGCTGCGTCGCGATCTCGCCACGGCGGCCGAACTCGGCGTACTGACCTCCGGGCAACCGATGATGCTCGCGCCCAACGCCGCGCAGGTGATGGCGACGCGCACGGCAAGTGCTTCTGGACTCGGGCAATCGGCCTATCAGAACGTTACGCAGGCGGTGAACAACTCGCCGAACTTGCCGGTCCCGATGCCCTCCACCAATGATCAGACCTGGAATCTGACCATGATCGGCGCGCAGGGGGCTTATAATCGAGGCTTTACCGGCAGCGGTGTTACGGTTGCAGTCGCCGATAGCGGCTTCGATACGACGAATGCCGCGCTTATCAATAAGCTCAATATTTCGCTCGGCCGTAACTTCCTGGTCCAGAATGGTGGGACCTACGATCCGGCGCAGCTCACGCCGCAAACGATCATCGATCCACAAAATCCTAATGCAAAAGACGTCCACGGTTCCCACGTTGCAGGCATCGTGGCTGCGCAAAAATTCGATAACGTGGATACGCACGGCGTTGCTTATGACGCCACGGTGATTCCGATCCGCACGATCATCGCGAACAAAGCTCCCTATGGCTATGCGCCGGGAATTGACGGCAATGCCGCGCCGCTCGACTATTTCGCGTCGTTGCAGGGAGTCATGGTCTACAATGCGAGCTACGGTCCCAGCGTGCCCGATGGCGCGCCACCGCAGACCGTATGGGCGAATACCCTGCCAACTCAGGCCGAGGCCCAGTCTATCCTGAACGTGTTGAAAGCTGGCAAGATCATTGTTGCCGCCACCGGCAATGACCGCGAAGACAACCCTGTCGCAGGGCGTAATCCGAGTGGAATGGCGCTGTATCCCTATATTCAACCGGCCCATGCCAATACCGGCGTCTATGACGACGAGCGCACCGGCGCCAATCTCTCGAGCTTTCAAAACCAGAATGGCTTGATCATCGGCGTGATGTCCGTCGGAAGCGACAAGACCGCGGCTTATTACTCGAATTACTGCGGCGTCACGGCGAGTTGGTGCGTTGCCGCTCCCGGAGGCGATCAGAGAAACAATCTCGGCGTTTATTCGACGGTGCCTGACAACACATACGCAGCACTGCAGGGGACCTCGATGGCGGCGCCCACAGTGTCCGGCGCCATCGCCGTCCTGATCCAGGCCAACCCGACCTATAACGCACAAGACCTGTCGCATTTGCTATTTGCGACCACCGAGGATCTCGGCGCACCCGGCGTCGATGCGGTGTTCGGTTATGGTCTGATCCGGCTCGACCGCGCCACAGGTGGCCCGACCACGCTGGCCGCCAACACCAATGTTCCGGTCGCGGCGAACGACACCACTTATTGGAGCCAGTTGCTGAACACCCAAGGTGACTTCACCAAGTCGGGCGAAGGCATCCTGTCGATCTCCGGCCGCACCAATGCAGGCGGAAATGTCTTCGCCGCTTCGGGCACGCTCGCCGTGGACGGCACGCTCAGCATGTCGTCCGGCAATAGTCTCAGCGTAGCGCAGCCGGCGACGCTGGCCGGTTTCGGCACCATCAACGGCAACACCACCATCGCCGGCACGCTGTCGCCGGGGAAGATGGCGAATATCGGCGATCTCGTCGCCAACGGCGCGGTTGCGCCGGGTACGGTGCTATCTGGCAATTCGGTGGGCTCGCTGACCTTCAACGGCAACGTCACCCTGACCTCGACCGCCAATACCCGGATCGACATCGACGGCACGGCGAATGTGCCGGGCGGTCCCGGCACCTATGACAAGATCTACGTGACTGGCGCCGGCAATGTGTTCTGGGCCGCCGGCACGGTGACGCCAGTGTTGCGCGGAAGTGTCGGCACCGTCAGCAACTACACGCCGGCTATCGGCACCGAATTCGCTTTCGTGCAAGCACAGAACGGCGCGCGCACCACGGGCACCTTCTCGAGCCTGGTACAGCCGACCTCGGGCCTGCCGGCCAATGGCCGCTTCGACCTCATTTACGGCACCACCGCGATCACACTGGCGGTGACGCCGGTCAGCTTTACCGAGCTCGCCGGTGCCGGCCGACTCGGCGCGACCCAGCTCTCGGTCGCCGGCATTCTCGACAAGGAACGCGCCGACTCGGGCGTGATGCCAAGCGCAGCCGAGAAGGCGCTGTTCGATGCGCTCTACAATCTCGATACCGAGGCACAATACGACAAGGCGCTGTCGCAGCTCGGCGGTCCTGGTCAGCCAGCGATATCGAGTGCCCCTCTGCAGGCGTTCTCCGGATTCCTGGGCGCCCTCGGTGATCGTCAGGATACGCTCGCGCTCGGCGCGGAGCAGGGTCAGAACGGCACCGCTCAATCCTTCGCCTTGTCTTATGCCGGCCGTAACGTCATGAGCGCTGAAACCACCTCGGCAACGAATGCCTTTGCCAGTCTTGCCCCTGTGCAGCGCGTGCAGAACGGCTGGAGTGTCTGGGGCCAGGGTTTCGGTCGCAGCAGCCGGGTCGGGGACTCCGGTGATCTCGCCGGCTCCAAATCGGTTAGTGGTGGTTTCACCCTGGGTGCCGATCGGTTGTTCTCGGCAAACCTGACCGCCGGTGCTGCGTTCGGCTTTGCACGTACTTCGGCGACCAGCACGGATATCCGCGGTACGTCCGACACCTATGCCGGCGCGCTCTATGCCAGCTGGACGCCGGGCGCTGCGGTGGTGGACCTCCGTGTCGCGGCCGGGCCCAGCCAGATTTCGACCACTCGCCAGATCTTGCTGACGTCGTCGGCGCTACAAGGTAACACCAACGGCATTGGCGTCGGCACCTCGCTGGAAGCTGGCTACCGGCTTCCGCTGGCGGCGAATGTGATGCTGAAACCGTTTGCCGGCATCAGCTGGCAGGGCTTCCGACGCGACGGCTACAGCGAAAGCCAGTTGCCCTTCGGGCTGGTCTATGCGGCGCAGACCTATGACAAGCTGACCACCACCGCCGGTGTCGCGCTCAGCGCGCAGCTGCGTACCCTCGACGGCACCACCATTATGCCGGAATTGAAACTCGGCTGGGGCCACGACCTGCGCGACACCACGCTGGTCAGCCAGGCTGCACTGCTCGACGAGACATTCACCGTCGCGGCCGCGCAACCCGGCCGCGATGCCGGGCTGATCGGCGCCAAGATCTCAGGCTGGCGAACCGAAAACTTCCGGCTGTTCGCCGCCTATAACGGCGAATTCCGCAGCAATGCCGACAGCCATCAGGTGTCAGGCGGCGCTCGCGTCAACTGGTGACGGCAGGCGGCGCGGACGCCAGCTCCGCGTCGCCTTCACAGCGCTCGTCAAAACATCGTGCAGCGAAATAGAGGGGCCGGGCTGCATTTCCCTTGTTACGCGGCGGCCGCGTTGAACGCCGCCAGGCCGCGCTCCAGATCAGCCTTCAGATCATCCACGCTTTCCAGGCCGATATGAAACCGGAGCGCCGGACCGCCGGGCGCCCATGTCGTCGCGCTGCGATAGTCCGAGCAGTCGAACGGAATGACAAGGCTCTCGAATCCGCCCCAGGAGTAGCCCATGCCGAACAGCTTGACGGTGTCGAGCAGGGCATCGACGGCCTTTTGCGGCGATGGCTTCAGGATGATGCTGAACAGGCCCGATGCGCCGGTGAAATCGCGCTTCCAGATGGCGTGGCCTGGGTGGCTCGGCAAAGCGGGATGCAGCACTTTCAGCACTTCGGGGCGGGTCTCCAGCCACCGCGCCATCTCCAGCGCCGAGCGCTGATGATGCGCGAGACGCAGTGACATCGTACGCAGCCCGCGGAGAGCAAGGAAGACGTCGTCCGGGCCTGCGCATGTCCCGAGCAACCTGATGCCTTCGCTGATCAACGGCCACGCTGCGTCATTGGCGGAGATGGTGCCAAACATGATGTCGGAGTGGCCGCCGATATATTTGGTCGCCGCCTGGATACTGATATCGACGCCCTGTTCGAGCGAGCGATGATAGAGCGGCGTGGCCCAGGTATTGTCGTCGAGTACCAGCGCGCCGTGCGCATGGGCGATGCCGGCGATGACGGGCACATCCGGCATTTCGAAGGATTGCGAGCCCGGCGCTTCGACCATGACGGCCCGGGTGGTCGGCTTGAACAACGCTTCAATGCCGGCGCCGATCAGCGGGTCGAAATAGGTGGTTTCGATGCCGTAGCGCGCCAGCATGCCGTTACAGAAATTGCGCGTTGGCCGATAGGCGCTGTCGCTGACGAGAAGATGATCGCCGGCCTTGAGCACCGAGAGCAGGGCGGTCGAGATCGCGGCGAGGCCCGATGGCACCAACCCGACGCCGGCGCATTTGGGGCCTTCCAGCGCCATCAATGCGTCCTGCAGCGCCTTGGTGGTCGGCGTGCCGTGGCGGCCATACTGAAACTCGCCGCGATGCGCATGGAGATCGTCGGCGGTCGGATACAGCACCGTGGAGCCACGTACGACCGGCGGATTGACAAAGCCCCGCTGCGATTTGGTGTCGCGGCCGGCGGTGACGATCACGGTGTCCGTGTCGAGCGAATTGGTGCCGTGATTGTCGTTCGAAGCTGTCATGATGGAGCCGCCGGTCTGCAGGTGTTGCAAGGCCATTGGCAATCTCGGCTGCCGAATGGCTGGTTCCGTCACTAAGAGGACACGGCGGATGGCCGTCAACCCCTTGACCCGGCTGGCTGATCGTTCTCTGTTGCGGACCTCGTCGATCCGCGCGGTACGTCGAGGGGGCCTGCCGCGAAATCTGCGATTTCCTGCTGATTCGTCCGGTCTTTTTAGATTGTCTCTGCTGTAGTTCGCCTTTCCGGCCGGGCAATTCGCGGCTAAGGAACGGAACCGTTGGTTCGTCATTCAATTCTTTGCATCGACCGAGCGTCCTGACGTTCTCAAAGAGGCCTTACATGAAACGCGCAACCTTGATGTTCTCTCTCGCTCTTGCGGCCGGTCTGACCGCGCAAGGCGCGTCTGCGCAGACACTGAAGACGGTGAAGGACCGCGGCATGCTGTCCTGTGGCGTGACCCAGGGTTTGCCGGGTTTCTCCGCGCCGGATGACAAGGGCAACTGGGTCGGCTTCGACGTCGACCTGTGCCGCGGCATCGCGGCGGCGATCTTCAACGATGCGACCAAGGTGAAATATGTGCCGCTCTCGGCGAAGGACCGTTTCACTGCCTTGCAGTCCGGCGAGATCGATGTGCTGTCGCGCAACACGACCTGGACGCTGTCGCGCGATGCGTCACTTGGCGTGAACTTCGCTGGCATCAACTACTATGACGGCCAGGGCTTTCTGGTCCGCAAGTCGCTCAAGGTGAATTCGGCCCTCGAGCTCAATAGCGCCTCGATCTGTCTGCAAACCGGGACCACCAACGAGCAGAATGTTGCCGATTATTTCAAGGGCAACAACATGAAGTATGAAGTGATCGCGTTCTCGACCGCCGACGAGACCATCAAGGCCTATGAGTCCGGCCGTTGCGACGTGTTCACCGCCGATATCTCGCAGCTCTATGCGGAGCGCCTGAAGCTCACCGTGCCTGCCGACCACGCGGTGTTGCCTGAGGTGATCTCCAAGGAGCCGCTCGGCCCATTGGTGCGCCATGGCGACGATCAGTGGCTGGACGTGGTGCGCTGGACGCTATTCGCGATGATCAATGCGGAGGAGCTGGGCATTACGCAGAAAAACGTCGACGAGCAGGCGAAATCCGACAAGCCGGAGCTGAAGCGTATCTTCGGTACTGACGGCAATCTCGGCGAAACGTTGGGCCTGACCAAGGACTGGTTTGCGCGCATCATCAGGGCGACCGGCAATTACGGTGAGGTGTTCGATCGCAATGTCGGCGCCGGCTCCAAACTCGGCATCTCGCGCGGTCTGAACCAGCTCTGGAACAAGGGTGGCATTCAATACGCGCCGCCGATCCGCTGAGCACATCATCGCCCGTGGCGATATCGACCGAAGCCAGAAAGCCGCCGCTGCAACTCGCTGCAAAATTGCGGCGGGTATTGGGCGGGCAGGCCGGCTGGAGCGGGTTTGTCCTGCAGATCCTGTTCGTCGCGGCGCTGGTCTGGATCGGCTATGAGATCGTTGAGAATGCGCGCAGCAATCTGGCTGCGCAGAAAATCGCATCCGGCTTCGGCTTCCTGTCGAATACCGCGGGCTTCGCGGTCAGTCAGGCACTGATCCCATATTCGGAGTCGGACACCTATCTGCAGGTGTTCTTTGTCGGCCTCGTGAACACGCTGGCCGTGTCGCTGATAGGCATCTTCTTTGCGACAATCATCGGCTTCATCGTCGGCCTCGGCCGGATGTCGCCGAACTGGCTGCTGGCGCGCATTGCCGGCGGCTATGTCGAACTGATCCGTAACCTGCCGCTGCTGTTCCAGATCCTGTTTTGGTATCTCGCCGTGCTCGCGACGCTGCCGCAACCGCGCCAAAGCATCGCGCTACTGGACAGCTTCTTTCTCAGCAATCGCGGCTTTGGCTTACCTAAGCCCATCGGGACCGAGGCCTTCACGCCGTTCCTGGTCGCAGTGATCGTTGCGATCATCGCCGCGCTGGTGTTGCGCGTTTATGCGCGGCAGCAGCTCTTCGCCAGGGGGCGGGTGATAGCCGTCTGGCCGACGACCCTGGGCTTGCTGGTTGGCTTGCCGCTTCTGACGGCGCTCGTGCTCGGAAAACCCGTGACATTCGAGTATCCCGTATTGAGAGGTTTCAATTTCTCAGGCGGTCTGCGCGTCCTACCAGAATTCGTCGCGCTGACGCTGGCGCTCTCGACCTACACCGCCGCCTTCATCGCCGAGATCGTCCGTGCCGGCGTCCAGTCGGTGCATAAGGGACAGAGTGAGGCGGGGGCATCACTCGGGCTCTCGCGTGGTGCGACGCTGCGCCTGATCGTGGTGCCGCAGGCGATGCGCGTGATCCTGCCGCCGCTGACCAACCAGTATCTCAATCTCACCAAGAACTCGTCGCTGGCCGTCGCCATCGGCTATCCCGATCTGGTGTCGGTGTTCGCCGGCACGACAATGAGCCAGACCGGGCAAGCCATCGAGATCATCGCCATCACCATGGCGGTCTATCTCGTGATCTCGCTGGTCACCAGCGCCCTCATGAGCGTCTATGGCTGGCGGATCTCGCGGAGCATGGGCGCATGAGCGACGCCAGCTTCGTTGCAAAAGAACTGATCGCGGAGCGCGCCGCGCCGGTGCGCAGCACGGGCGTCATAGGCTTTGTGCAGGCGCGGTTGCTGAATTCACCGACCAATATTCTGCTGACTGTTGTGAGCCTGTTGCTGCTTTGGTTCACGATTGTCCCCACAGTCAAATTCCTGCTGATCGACGCCGTCTGGCAGGGGCAGGACCGCACCGCGTGTCTGCCGGAGAGTGTCGGTCGCCCCGTCGGCGCGTGCTGGCCGTTCGTGCAGGCCAAATTCTCACAGTTCATCTACGGCTTCTATCCCGAGCCGGAACGCTGGCGCGTCAACCTGACATTCTTGCTCGGTGCACTATTACTTCTGCCGCTGTTGATCCCGCGTCTGCCCGCGAAGAGTGTAAATGCCGAACTGTTCTTCCTTGCCTTTCCCCTCGTGGCGTTCTTCCTGCTGTATGGCGGCGGCATCAATGGCTTCGGTATCAGTTGGGCCGCGGAGTTGCTGTCGACCTTCGCGTTTCATGTCATGGATATCGGTCGCCGGCTCAGGGGCCTGGGTCTTCTGTCCGATGTTGCTGTCATCGGTTATCCGCTTACATTGATCGGCAATGGCATCGTGGCATTCGGCGACGGGCTGCAACTCGTCGCGCTGCCGTTCGACTGGCTGCGCAACCAGGGCATTAACAACGGCTCGCCGGTCTGGTTCGAACTGACGGCAACGGCCGTCGTGGTCTCGCTGCTCATTTTCCTGTTGAACGGCCATGTCCGGAGCGGCTGGCGTGCGCTGGCCAATAGTGTCTCCATCTTTATTGGCGTCGCCATCGTCATTGCCTCGCTGCGGCTCGATCGCGGCGGATTGCCCATCGTCGATACGCGGCTATGGGGTGGTTTGCTGGTGACGCTGGTGGTGTCAATCACCGGCATCGTCACGTCCATGCCTGTCGGTATCGCGTTGGCGCTGGGGCGGCGCTCAACCATTCCGTTGATCCGGCTGTTCTCGATTGCCTTCATCGAGTTCTGGCGCGGCGTGCCGCTGATCACCGTGCTGTTCTTTGCCACTTACATGCTGCCGCTGTTCCTGCCGGGCACTTTCACCGTCGATGGCCTTGTGCGCGCGCTGATCGGCATCGCGCTGTTTGCAGGCGCCTACAATGCCGAGGTGATCCGCGGCGGATTGCAGGCGATCCCGCGCGGGCAGGCGGAGGCGGCGAGTGCGTTGGGGCTTTCGTGGTGGAAGACGACGCGTCTGGTGGTGATGCCACAGGCGCTGCGCCATGTCATTCCTGGCCTCGTCAACAGCTTCATCGCGCTTCTGAAGGATACGTCGCTGGTGTCGATCGTGGCGCTGTTCGATCTGCTCGGTCAGCTCCGCGCGGCCTTCGCAGATCCGAGCTGGTCGACGCCAACGACCTTGTTCACCGGCTTTGCCTTTACCGGCATCCTGTATTTCGTGATGTGTTTCGGCATATCGCGCTATTCGCTGTTCGTCGAGCACCGGCTCAATGCGCATCGGCGGAGTTGAGGTCACATGTCCGTATCCGTAAATCCCATCGTCTCGATTGCCGGTCTCAACAAATGGTTCGGTGATTTCCATGTGCTACGCGACATCGATCTCGCCGTCGGCCACGGCGAGCGTATCGTGATCTGCGGCCCGTCGGGTTCAGGCAAATCAACGCTGATCCGCTGCATCAATGCGCTGGAGGAATTTCAGGAGGGCCGCATCACCATCGATGGCATCGAACTCGGCCCCAATCTGCGTCGTGTCGATGATATCAGGCGCGACGTCGGCATGGTGTTCCAGAGCTTCAACCTGTTTCCGCATCTGACGGTGCTGGAGAACTGCACATTGGCGCCGATCTGGGTAAGGCATATGCCGAAGAAGGACGCTGATGCGGCGGCGATGAAATATCTCGAGCGGGTACGCATTCCGGACAAGGCCAATGCCTATCCCGGTCAGCTCTCTGGCGGCCAGCAGCAGCGCGTGGCGATCGCGCGTGCGTTGACGATGAGTCCGAAAGTGATGTTGTTCGACGAGCCGACCTCGGCGCTGGACCCGGAAATGGTCAAGGAAGTCCTCGATACCATGGTCGATCTCGCAGGCGAGGGCATGACCATGCTGGTGGTCACCCACGAGATGGGCTTTGCCAGGGAAGTCGCCAGCCGGGTGGTGTTCATGGATGCGGGACAGATCATCGAGGCGAATACGCCGGACGAATTCTTCGCCAATCCGCAGCATGCCCGGACGAAGCTGTTCCTGAGCCAGATTCTCCGCTGAGGCTCGGCGCCTCAGACTTTCTCGAACGGCACCGAGATATCGGTCTTTTTCTCCAGCCATGCCGGGACCGGCAGGTTCTTGCTGCGCATGAAGTCGGGATTGAACAGCTTCGACTGATAGCGGCCGCCGGAGTCGCAGAGAATGGTCACAATGGTCTTGCCGGGGCCCAACTCCTTCGCGAGCTGGATAGCGCCTGCGATGTTGATGCCGGTCGAACCGCCAAGGCAGAGGCCTTCGTGCTGGAGCAGGTCATAGATGACGGCGACGGCTTCCTCGTCAGAGATCAGGAAGGCGGTATCGACCTTCGCGGTTTCGATGACCGGCGTCACGCGGCCGATCCCTATGCCTTCCGTGATGGAATCGCCGGGCGTGGACTTGGCTTCGCCATGCTTGAACCAGTTATACATCGCAAAGCCATTTGGATCGGCGCAGGCCGTAACGATGTTGGTGTTCTTTTCCTTCAGGTAACGGGTCGTGCCCGCCAGCGTGCCGCCGGTGCCGACTGCCGAGATGAAGCCGTCGACCTTGCCGCCCGTCTGCTCCCAGATCTCGGGACCGGTCGATTCATAATGGGCCTTGGCGTTGTCGAGGTTGTTCCACTGGTCGGCAAACAGAACGCCGTTCGGCTCGGTCTTGCGCAGCTGATCTGCGAGCCGTCGTCCGACATGCTGATAGTTGTTCGGATTGGCGAACGGCAGCGCCGGCACTTCGACCAGTTCGGCGCCGTTGAGCCGCAGCATATCTTTCTTTTCCTGGCTCTGCGTCTCCGGGATCACGATCAGCGTGCGATAGCCGCGCGCGCTCGCCACGACGGCGAGACCGATACCTGTATTGCCCGCAGTCGCCTCGACAATGAGACCGCCCGGCTTGAGATCGCCGCGCTTCTCGGCTTCGAGGATCATCCATTTGCCGGCGCGGTCCTTCACCGACTGGCCGGGATTCATGAATTCGGCCTTGCCGAGAATGGTGCAGCCGGTCAGTTCGGATGCGCGCTTCAGCTTGATCAGAGGCGTGTTGCCGATCGCCTCGACGACGTCTTTGTTGAAGGTCATGGTGCTGAAATTCTTCGCTCGGGTTATCGATCTTGTCGCGACCCTAGTAGAGGCCGCAGGGCCATACAAGGGAAGGGTCCCGTCTCAAGATCTGCCGCAGTGCGGAAAGTCCAGGGCGCGGGCTATGGGGCTTTTGCGAAGACGACCTGACGGACGTCGATATTCCCGGACAGGAAACCGGCCTCGCAATAGGCCAGGTAGTATTCCCACAGCCGCCGGAACCGGTCGTCGAAACCGAGCGGCGTCAGACTTGGCCAGGCCGCGCGGAAACTATCTCTCCAGGTGGCCAGCGTCTTGGCATAATCCAGTCCGAAAATGCGCTCCTTGATGACAGGAACGCCGTATTTGGCTCCGAGAGATTTCAGGATCTCGGGTGTCGGCAGCATGCCGCCGGGAAAGACATAGCGCTGGATGAAGTCGACCTCACGGCGATAGGTCTGGAAGAACCTGTCCTGGATCGTGATGGCCTGAATGCCCACCAGCCCGCCAGGCAGCAGGCGGTCGCGCAATTGTGAGAAATAATGCGGCCAGAACTGCTCGCCGACTGCCTCGATCATCTCGATCGAGGCGATGCGGTCATACCGGCCGCGCTCGTCGCGATAGTCCTGGAATTTGATTTCGACCTTGTCTTCAAGGCCTGCGTCCTGCATTCGCTTGCGTGCGAAATCGCGCTGCTCGGTCGAGATGGTGAGACCGGTGACATGAGCGCCGTAGTTCTTCGCGGCATATTCGGCAAAGCCGCCCCAACCGCAGCCGATCTCAAGCACCTTCTGGCCGGGCTTCAGATCGATTGCTTCTGCAAGCCGGCGATACTTGTTGGTTTGCGCAGCGGTGAGATCCTGCGCACCGTCTTCGAAAATTGCCGACGAATAGGTCATACTTGGATCGAGCCACGCGGAATAGAACGCGTTGCCGATGTCGTAATGCGCGTAGATGTTCTTGCGAGCTTGCCGCTTGGTGTTGCGGTTGAACCAGTGGCGAACGATCTGGACGAAGCGCATCAGCGGATTGTTGCCGAGCATCACCTGAATGAGATCGTGATTGACGCAGAACAGATACAGGAATTGCGTGAGATCCGGCGTGTCCCATTCGCGGTGTAGATAGGCTTCCGCGATGCCGATATCGCCGCCATTCAGAAGACGCGCCGCGAATGCGTAACTGCTGATCGTCATCTCTGCGGCGGGACCGGGTTCCATGCCGCCCAGCCGGACACGCCGGCCATCGGGGAGTGTCACGTCGAGAGTGCCGCGCCGCAGGCGTGAGCCAAAACCAAGCGCGAGCCGGACGATGCGCGGCAAATCCGGCAGCGCCTTGTCGACATTTTCCGGAGTAAGAACGATCAGGTCAGACATGCGCAGATCCAGGGAGTTCGTGGTTCTGTGTTCGCATTCAAGTCGCATGGATGGATGCGGCCGCTCTTCTGTCGGACAGGACCGCCCTTGTGCGTTGCAAAATCCGATCAACGCGCGAACGATTTGACAGGAGTATAAGCGCGGCTTGGTTTACTCGCCAAGCCGGTATTTCTCGCATGACCTGCTTCACGAGACACCAGGCGTGTGCCCATGACCCAATAACCGGTCCACGCGTCGTAGAACTTGGTGTGGTGCTCGCCCTGAATCTCGTCGAAGCGCATTCGCGCCGCGAGCGCCCTGGCGTCATCGTCGGCAATGTCTTGCGACGGTTCAGCAAGGTCGCGGTTGGCATCTCCCGCGGGTTTCAAAATGGCACCGATGGCGCAAGGGAACGCGATCTTGGCGTCAGCAATAAACGAACACATGAAATCTTCGTAAGCCCGACCTGCCGGACGCTTCCGTCAGCGGCCCAAAAGCCCGATAAAATAGGGGGAATCTGTGCAAATCGGCTCATTCGCGGGCATCTGACTTTGATGCCACTTGCACGTTCCGACACGTAAGAAGACTGTCCGCAGCATGATCGGTCGGCTAGAATACCCGCTCGTTTCATTGATCAAGAATCATCCGGTGAACGTGCCTCAGTCTGGATACCCTAACGCCCGAAAGTTCGGCGCAACGCGCCTGCGGCGGAGCCTTGTCCGGGCGTTCGTGCGGTGAGACACGTGTTTGCAAGAATGATTGGGCGTTCGGTCCTCGCTTTCGCGGTTGTCGCGAGCTCAGCCGGCTGTATCCTGACCAAGGATCTGCCCGATCCGGCCCTCGATATTCCGGAGGGCTACAAGGCGGCACGGCTGGCCAATCCCAACGGCGCCACGCCAACGCTGGACTGGTGGCGCGGTTTCCGTTCGAAAGAATTGACGCAGCTGATGGAGGAGGCCCAGACGGTCAACCTCGACATCGCTGCGGCAACATCGCGAATCATTCAGGCCGATGCGCAGGCCCGAATCACCGGCGCCGCGCTGCTGCCGAGCCTGAGCGGCGGCGGGCAGGAGACGTATTCGCGGACGTCCGGCTCGAGTTCCAGCGGCTTGACCAATGGCGGTCGCGAGGTGGTGACCTACTCGGCCTCGCTGTCGGCGAGTTACGAGATCGATTTCTGGGGCAAGAATCGCGACGCGGCGCTGGCCGCGGAAGAGACTTCCACGGCCAACCGGTTCGATCGCGACGTAGTGGCGCTCACCACCATGGCCGCTGTCGCCAATGCCTATTTCCAGGTACTGACCTCGCAGGACCGCATTCGCACCGCCGAGCGTAATATTGCCAGTGCGCAACGCATCCTCGATGCGATCAAGCAGCGCTTCAGCGCTGGCACCGGTAGTGATCTCGATGTCGCGCAGCAGGAAAGCGTGCTGGCCAATCAGCGCGCTGCTGTGCCGCCGTTGCGGACCACGCTGGCGCAGAACGTCAATGCGCTCGCGACGCTGGTGTCCCGGCCCCCTGAAAGCGTGCGCGTGGCCGGCGGTTCGCTGAACAATATCGCAGCCCCGCGCGTCACGCCCGGCCTGCCGTCGGAGCTGTTGACCCAGCGGCCGGATATCCGCCGGCAGGAGGCACAATTGGCCTCGGCCACGGCGAATGTCGGCAGCGCCCGGGCGCAGTTCTTTCCCTCGATCCAGCTCACCGGCTCGGGCGGCTATCAGAGCGCGGCGCTGGCCTCGCTGTTCCAACCTAATGCCGCCTTTTTCAGCCTCGTGGGCGGCCTGACCCAGCCGATCTTCGACGGCGGGCGCATCCAGGGCAATTTCGAGCTGACCCAGGCGCGGCAGGACGAATTGCTGCAGACCTATCGCAAGACGGTCGTGCAATCCTTCGCCGACGTGGACAACGCGCTGGTCGCGATTCGCCAGACCACCGAGCGGCTGCGGCTGCAGCGCGAGGTGGTCCGGGCGTCGAAGCGGGCCTTCGAGCTGTCCGAGCAGCAATTGCGCGCGGGAACCGCTGACATCGTAACTGTGCTAAACACCCAGCTGACGCTGTTCCAGGCGGAAGACGTCCTGTCGCAGGCACAACTGGCGCGGCTGCAGGCCATCGTCAGTCTCTATCAGGCGCTGGGGGGCGGCTGGGAGCCGAAAATGGAAAGACCGGTCAATGCTCTTTAAGCCGGATTTGAAAGAGGCCGCGAAAGCGACGGGCGACGGTGTCGCCAAGGTCGCCGGCAAGGCGCGCCGACGCACGGTGTCGATCGCCGTGACACTGCTGATCCTCGGCGGGCTCGGCTATATCGGCTGGAACGCCTTCCAGCAGCGTCAGACCGCCAACCGCGGCGGTTTCCGGCCGGATATGATGACCGTGCCGGTGCTGGCGGCGACGCCGAAGATCCAGGACGTGCCGGTCTATCTCGATGGCGTCGGCTCGGTGAAGGCCCTGAACAACGTCACCGTGCGCGCGCAGGTCGACGGCAAACTGATCAAGGTCAATTTCAAGGAAGGCCAGGACGTCAAGGCCGGCGATGTGCTCGGCGAGATCGACCCGGTGCTCTACAAGGCGCTGTACGATCAGGCTGTTGCCAAGAAGGCGCAGGACGAGGCGACGCTGGCCAATGCGCGGCTCGACCTGATCCGCTACCAGCAGCTTGCAACGTCGAATGCCGGCTCCAAGCAGCAGGCCGATACCCAGAAGTCGCTCGTCGCCCAGCAGGAGGCGCTGGTGAATGCCGATCAGGCTGCCATCGACAATGCCGCCGCGACGCTGAGCTACACCAAGATCGTCGCGCCGCTGTCCGGCCGGGCCGGCCTGCGCCAGGTCGATCAGGGCAACATCATCCACGCGTCCGACACGACAGGGCTCGTCGTGATCACGCAGTTGCAACCCATCGCCGTGCTGTTCAGCCTGCCGCAGCAGCAGATCGTCCGCGCCAATGCCGCTGCGGCCAAGGGCACGCTGATGGTCGATGTGTTCGGCAATGACGGCGTCACCGTCATCGACACCGGCACGCTCACCGGCATCGACAATCAGGTCGATATCACCACCGGCACGGTGAAGCTGAAGGCCGAATTCCCGAACCCGAATTATCAGCTCTGGCCCGGCCAGTTCGTCAATGTGCGGCTGAAAGTCGAGACGCTGAAGGATGCGATGGTGGTGCCGACCTCGGCCGTGCAGCGCGGTCCCGCAGGCACGTTCAGCTACGTGATCGGCGAGGGCGACGTGGTCAAGGCGGTGCCGGTCACCGTCACGCAACAGAACGAGACCACGGCCGTCATCGCCAAGGGCCTTTCGGCGACCGACCGCGTTGTCACCACGGGCTTTGCCAATCTCGCAGAGGGATCGAAGGTATCAATCGGCACCAACGATCAGGAGCCGACCGCCGATCTGGCGCCTCGCAAGCGGGGAGGCAGCAAGGGCAACGACGCTGGCGAGCGTCGTGGCAAGCGCGGCCAGAATTCGGGTGGCGCGGGTGGCGCGAGCAATCCGCAGGCGCCGATTGGCCAGACGCCGCCCCCAGCGGGTCCGAGCGCTCCGCCGTCGGGAGCGAAGTAGCCATGATATTCGCACGATCGATCGCTTGAGTTGATGATTTCGATACCAAAGAGCGCACAGTCATGAGCGTCTCGGAACCCTTCATCCGCCGGCCCATCGCGACGTCGCTGCTTGGCGTCGCGTTGCTGATCGGCGGCGCGCTCGGCTACTTCGCGCTGCCGGTGTCTGCTCTGCCACAGGTCGATTTCCCGACTGTGCAGGTTTCGACGCAATTGCCCGGGGCAAGCCCCGAGGTGACCGCGTCCCTGATTACAGCGCCGCTGGAGCGGCAGCTCGGGCAGATTCCGTCACTGTCGTCCATGACATCGACCAGCTCCTTCGGCGTCAGCCAGATCTCGCTGCAATTCGATCTCAATCGCGACATCGACGGCGCGACCCAGGATGTTCAGGCTGCGATCAATGCCGCAGCCGGCGTGTTACCGAAGAACCTGCCGTATCCGCCGGTTTACGCGAAGGTCAATCCGGCCGACGCGCCGGTGATGACGCTGGCGCTGACTTCGGACACGATTTCTCTGCGATCCATGAGCGATCTCTCCGATACGTTGCTCGCGCAGCGCCTCAGCCAGATCACGGGCGTTGGCAAGGTCGCCGTACTTGGCGGCTTGAAGCCGGCGGTGCGTGTGCAGGCCGATCTGGCACGGCTCGCTGCCTATGGCATTTCGATGGAGGACCTGCGCACGGCGATTGCCGGCGCCAATGTGTCGGGCCCCAAGGGTTCGCTGGACGGCGCACAGCAAGCCTACACCATCGCCGCCAACGACCAGATTGCCGCGGCGGATCAGTATCGGCCGATCATCATCGCCTATCGCAACGGATCGCCTGTCACCATTGGTGACATCGCACAGATCGTGGATGGGCTGGAAAACGATCGCACCGGCGGTTGGTACCAGGGCACGCCTGCCGTCATCATCGAGATCCAGCGTCAGCCGGGCGCCAATGTCATCGAGGTCGTTCGCCAGATCCGCGAGGAAATTCCGAAGGTGCAGCGTTCGATGCCGGCCGGCGTCAAGCTCACCATCGTCAGCGACCGGACGGTGACCATCCGTGCCTCGGTCCATGACGTGCAGTTCACGCTGGTGCTGTCGGTCATCCTCGTGACTTTGGTGGTGCTGCTGTTCCTGCGTTCGCTGCGTGCAACGCTGATTGCCGGCGTGGCATTGCCGCTGTCGTTGATCACGTCATTCGGCGTGATGTATTTCGCCGGCTTCAGCCTCGACAATCTCAGTCTGATGGCATTGACCATCGGCACCGGTTTCGTCGTCGACGATGCCATCGTCATGATCGAGAACATCGTCCGTCATATGGAAGAGGGCGAAAGCCCGATGCAGGCGGCCTTGGCCGGCGCCAGCGAGATCGGCTTCACGGTGATCTCGCTGACCGTGTCGCTCATCGCGGTGTTTATCCCGCTGCTGTTCATGTCCGGTCTCGTGGGCCGCATGTTCCGTGAATTCGCGATGACGCTGACCATCGCCGTAGTCATGTCCGCCGTGGTCTCGCTGACGCTGACGCCGATGATGTGCTCGCGACTTTTGAAGCACACCAGGGATGAATGGCAGGTGCCCGGTCTCGGGGCCGTCAGCCGCGGCATCGACCGGATGGTGGCGTTTTATCACCGGACGCTGCTGTGGGTGCTGCAGCATCAACCGGCCACGCTCGTGGTCACATTCCTGACCATTATCGCAACGCTGGGCCTCTATGTCATCGCCCCGAAGGGCTTCCTGCCGCTGCAGGACACGGCCTCGATCACAGCGGTGACCGAGGCCGGCGCCGATGTATCCTTCGCGGAGATGCAGAGCCGGCAGGGCGCAGCGGCAGCAGCGATCCAGGCCGATCCCGACGTCACTGGCATCGTCTCGGTGATCGGCGGCGGTTCGGTCAATCCGACCACCAATGTCGGTCGGCTGGTCATGACGCTAAAGGCACGTGGAGACCGCAAGGACGATATCAGTGCCGTGATTGCGCGGCTCAAGGACCGTGTCGCAGCAATCCCCGGCATGACCGTGTATTTCCAGCCCGTGCAGGATATCCAGATCAGCACGCAGGCCAGCCGTTCGCAGTATCAGTATACGCTGACCGGGACCGATGCGGCGCAGGTGACCGAGTGGTCGCAGAAGCTTGTTGCCGAATTGCGCCGCGATCCGATGTTCCGGGATGTGTCATCGGAGGCGCAGACCGGCGGGCTGCGTGCCTCACTTGATATCAACCGGCAGCGCGCCGGCCAGCTCGGCGTCAATCTCCAGGGTGTCACGGACACGCTGAATGATGCCTTTGCGCAGCGCCAGATCTCGACCATCTACGGACAGGCCAATCAATACCGCGTTGTGCTGGAAGCATTGCCGTCGCAGCAGCGCGATCCGGATGTGCTATCGAAGCTATATCTGCCCGGTGTCGCGGGAGCACAGGTTCCACTCTCGGCGGTGGCCACCTTGACGCGGACCACGGCGCCGCTGGCAATCTCGCATCAGGCGCAATTCCCCGCTATCTCGCTCAGCTTCAACCTCGGGCCGAATGAGGCACTCGGTGATGCGGTCGAGGAGGTGAAGAAGATCGAGACCCGGATTGGCATGCCGACCAGCATTGTCGGGATGTTCGCCGGCGACGCCGCGGAATTCTCCAAGTCGCTGTCCGGTCAGCCCTGGCTGATCCTTGCGGCACTGGTGACGATCTATATCGTGCTCGGCGTGCTCTATGAGAGCTACATCCATCCGATCACTATTCTCTCGACGCTGCCATCGGCCGGCGTCGGTGCGATCCTCGCGCTGATGCTGACCGGGCAGGACCTCTCGGTGATCGGCCTGATCGGCATCATCCTCTTGATGGGTATCGTCAAGAAGAACGCGATCATGATGATCGACTTCGCGCTGGATGCCGAACGCAATCGCGGCATGGCGCCCGAAGCCGCCATCGTCGAAGCCTGCCTGTTGAGATTCCGGCCGATCATGATGACCACGCTGGCGGCATTGTTTGGTGCGTTGCCGCTGGCGATCGAAAGCGGCACCGGCGCAGAGCTGCGCTTCCCGCTCGGTGTGTCGATCATCGGCGGTCTGCTGCTCAGCCAGATTCTGACGCTTTACACCACGCCGGTGATCTATCTGGCGCTGGATCGCATTAACCGACGGCTCGAGAAGCGTGCGCCACCGGTGGCCGATGCTGCCGGAACGGCGGGAGCAGAGGGAGCGCCCTAGTGGCTTCTATCTCCATCTCAGCGCCATTCATCATGCGGCCGGTCGGCACCACGCTGCTGGCGATCGGACTGTTTCTTCTCGGCGTCGTCGCCTATCACTTCCTGCCGGTCGCCGCGACGCCCAATGTCGACTTCCCGATGATCCGCGTGCAGGCCTCGCGGCCCGGCGCCGATCCGTCGATCATGGCGGCGACAGTCGCAGCGCCACTGGAACGACGTCTGGGTATCATCGCCGGCCTCGATCAGATCACATCGACGAGTTCGCTCGGCTCGACCAGCATCCAGTTGCAATTCGCCATCGGCCGCGACGTCGATCGCGCCGCACGCGACGTGCAAGCCGCGATCAACGCGTCCATGGCGGATCTGCCCACCGATCTTCCGACCCTGCCGACGTTCCGCAAGGCCAACCCATCTGCCGCGCCTGTCTTCATCCTGGCTTTGACGTCGCCGACCATGTCCGCATCCGCAATCTATGACGTCGCCGACACCGTCATCGTGCAGCGGCTGTCTCAAGTGCCGGGAGTCGGCGAGGTCACGGCCAGTGGCGCCGACCAACCTGCAGTGCGCATCCAGCTCAATCCGGTCGCGCTGTCGAATGCCGGCATTGCAACCGACGATGTGCGCACCGCCATCGTCAATGCGAATCCGCTCGGCCCGGTTGGTATCTTCCAGGGATCGCGGCAGAGCGAGACGATCTCGATGAATCCGCAGATGCGGACAGCGGAAGAGTTTCGCGAGATCATCGTCAAGAGTTCGAACGGCAACTATCTCCGGCTGTCCGATGTCGCAGATGTTCAGGACGCCACGCGCAACAGTCGCTCGGTCGCCTGGTTCAACAAGCAACCGGCGGTGCTGATTCAGATTACGAAGCAGGGCAATGCCAACGTCATCGACACCGTGGATCGCGTGAAAGCGCTAATCCCCGATCTGAAGCAGTGGATCCCCGCCGGCATCGAGATTTCGGTTCTGACCGACCGCACGGGCACCATCCGCGCCTCCGTCGAGGACATGGAATGGACGCTGTTCGCCACTGCCGTACTGGTGATGGCCGTGGTGTTCATTTTCCTTCGCAGGGGCACGCCGACGATCGCGGCCGGCGTCTCGGTGCCATTGGCGCTGGCCGGCACCTGCGTGGGCATGTGGCTTGCCGGCTTCTCGATCAACAATCTGTCGCTGATGGCGTTGGCGATCTCCGTCGGCTTTGTGGTCGACGACGCCATCGTCATGATCGAGAATATGTATCGCAATCTCGAAGAGGGGATGGCGCCGATGCAGGCGGCCCTCGCGGGCGCCAAGCAGATCGGCTTCACGGTATTGTCGATCAGCCTGTCGCTGATCGCCGCCTTCATCCCGCTCATCTTCATGGATGGTCTGGTCGGCCGGCTGCTGCGTGAATTCTCGTTGACGCTGACATTTTCGATTGTGGTGTCGACGCTGGTGTCGCTGACGGTGACGCCGATGATCTGCGCGCAATACATCAAGAGTGGCCTATCGAGCACCGAGACCCGGTTTGACCGTATTGTCGAAGGCGCACTATCACGCATCGTATCGTTCTATGAGCGCACATTGCATGTGGTGCTGGGCTTTCCGTTCCTGACACTGCTGGTGTTCTTCGCGACCATCACTCTGACGATCACGCTCTACATCAAGACGCCAAAGGGCTTCTTTCCAAACGACGACAGCGGCTTCGTGATTGGTGCGACACGTGCTTCTGCCGACGTCTCTTTTCAGGCCATGCTTGGATTGCAGCAGCATCTGGCGGATATCGTGCTCGCCGATCCGGGCGTGGCCAGTATCGGCTCGTCGCTGGGCGGCACTGGTGGGCCGGGCGGCGGGGGCGCCAACCGCGGCACAATGTTCATCGCACTGAAGCCGCCGGCTGAGCGTGACGGCGCATCGACCGAAGACGTCATCAACCGGCTGCGTCCAAAGCTCAGTGCCACCCCGGGTATCCGCCTGTTCATGTTCGCCGCGCAGGATCTGCGCGCGGGTGGGCGCCAGAGCGACTCCAACTATCAATATACACTGACCTCGACCAATCTCGATCTCCTGCAGAAATGGGCGCCGCTGGTCGGCAAGCGGCTGGAGAGCGTGGAGGGTATCACCGATGTGTCGAGCGATCGCGATCCCGGCGGATTGCAACTCACGCTGAACATCGACCGCAAGATGGCGGCGAGCCTCGGCGTCGATGTTCAGGACATCGACAACGCACTCAACAATGCGTTCTCGCAGCGGCAGATCTCTACGATCTACACCCAGCGCAACCAGTACAAGGTCGTGCTGGAAATCGATCCGAAATTCCAGAACGATCCATCCGATCTCGATCGCATCTATGTCGCGGGCCTGAATGGGTCGCAGGTGCCGCTGTCGGCCGTTGTGCGTATGTCACGTACGCTGTCGCCGCTGGCGGTGTTCCATTCGCAGGGATTCCCATCGACCACGGTGTCGTTCAATACGCTGCCCGGCGTGCAGCTCGATGCCGTCACCGGCGCGATCCAGCGCGCGGTCGACGAGCTGCATATGCCCGAAGGCATTCGCGGCAGCTTCGATGGGAATGCCGGTGACTTCAACAAGACGACGGGGCGGCAACCGCTGCTGATCCTCGGCGCGCTGGTTGCAATGTATATCGTGCTGGGCGTGCTCTATGAGAGCCTGATGCACCCTCTGACCATCATCTCGACACTGCCCTCGGCGGGACTCGGCGCATTGCTGGCGCTGCAGATCACCAACACGCCGCTGACCGTGATCGCCTTCGTCGGCATCATTCTTCTCATCGGCATCGTCAAGAAGAACGGAATCATGATGGTGGACTTCGCCATCGAGGCGGAGCGGCATCGCGGCCTGTCGCCAGCCGAGGCCATCTTCGAGGCCTGCACCGTGCGTTTCCGACCGATCCTGATGACCTCGCTGGCCGCGGTGTTCGCGGCAATCCCGCTGGTGATCGCCACCGGGCCGGGTACTGAACTGCGCCGCCCCTTGGGCATTACGATCATTGGGGGGCTGTTCGTCTCGCAGGTGCTGACGCTCTACACCACGCCGGTGATCTACCTCCTGATCGACCGGTTGCGTAACCGTTTCCGGCCGGCACCCCAGCCCGTTCCGGCAGAATAGCCGGATCCGGGCGTTACGGCGGTTGAAGCCTCTGGCCGCGCAGCGTATAGCGGGCAATGTCCAAGAAATCAGATCTGCAAGCCGCTGACGGGGTCGTCGAGGCGATCCCGGAATGTCCGCATTGCCACAAGCCGATGCCGCTGTGCATCTGCGAGAGCATCACGCCCATCGACAACAAGATCGAACTCCTGATCCTGCAGCATCCGCAGGAGCAGGACAGGGCGCTGGGCACTGCCCGCGTCGCAGCGCTGCATTTCAGGAAGGCCACCGTCAAAATCGGGTTGTCCTGGCCGAGCCTCGCCAAGGCGCTGGGCAAGCCTGTCGCCGATCCCGCCCGCTGGGCGATCCTGTATCTCGGCTCGGCCAAGGTCTCGGACTTCGAGACCGATCGCGACATTCTGGCCATCGACCGCAAGGGTCAGGCCGAGGAAAACCAGCGCGCGTTGCTGAAGGACATCCAGGGCATCGTGTTGCTCGATGGCACCTGGAGCCAGGCCAAGGCGCTGTGGTGGCGCAATGCCTGGATGCTGAAATGCCAGCGCGTGATCCTCGGACCGGCCAAACCGTCGCTTTACGGCAAATTGCGCCGCGAGCCGCGCAAGGACGGCCTGTCGACCATCGAAGCCGCGGGGATGCTGCTCGCCAGCCTCGAACGGAAGCCAGAGATCGAGACCACGCTGAACGAGGCATTCGAGCGGATGCTGGCGAAATATCGCGACGCCCAGACCGTCATGCCGGAACTGGCGCCAAAGCCCAAACCCAAGCGCGACTGGCGGCGCAAGAAGCACGCCTGATCGCGTTCGGTCTTGATCGATCCCGGCCTATCGGCTGCTGGGCGGCGGACCGACGCCGGCTTCACGCTCGTCACTCGATGACGACGGTCTTACGAGCGACGGAAACGGATTGCGGAACAGTCCGCCGCGAGCTTCTTCCACGACGGGGGCGGGAGGCGGTGCCGGGGCTGCGGCCGGTGGCGGCAGCGCCGTAACCGGCAGCTTCTCGCACTTCATGGAATAGACCAACTGGCCGTCGGCGGTCCGGCCGATCGGCGCGCAGGGATCGGTGCGGACGGGAATGGGCGGTTTGGTCTGGGCCCAGCTCGGCGAGGTCAGCAGCAACGTGGCGATCAAGACCCGGATGTTCATCGTGCCCCCTAGGGTTGGCCAGATGCTACGATCAATACCCCAATCCTGCCAAGCGAAGTTGTTGCAGCGCACCGCTCACGCGGGTCGCGGCCGATCATTCAGGTCGGGCAGGTCAAGATATTGATCGGATTGATGGAGGCCACGTCGGGAATCGAACCCGAATAAACGGTTTTGCAGACCGGCGCGTAACCATTCCGCCACATGGCCCCATAGCGGGTTAGTTACAGACCATCAGCCATTTAGGCAATGCCCGGCTGAAATCTTTCATGGGGTCCGTCATACCGACAGGCGATCAGCAGGAGGCCTGCCAGCCATCCGGAAACGGAATCAGCGGCCACGGACCGTCATTGTCGTTCGCAGCCGTGGGAATCGGGGCGAAGAACATTTCCTGGCTGCGCAGATCGTACCGCACATCCGCCTCGATTTCGGCCCGGACCGTCTCCAGCAGATAGTCAAATTCGGCTTCGCTCATCTTTTAGCTCCCTGTCTTGGGAGCAACCTGACGCAAAGCCTTTGTTGGGCTGTTGAATGGATCGTTCAAATTGTACCGATCCACATGTGAGACCCGTCATGGTTACCGGGACGTTTACCTCATCGAATGGATACGGGCGTAGACGGCACTGGCGGAACCACGACGCCGCACTCGATCATGGGTGCTCAAAGGCACGCTCGGCAATCTCAACGCCAGCCCCGACCTGATGCGGGACTTCCTCGGCGTCGGAATGTGATTCCCGGGGACGAGGTCCCTGAGCAACCTGATCCCCTAGATTTCGATTGGCACCGCAAGGCGGCCGATCAGGAGCGCCACCTCGTCGAGATGGTCGCTGTCATGCGCCTCTACGGCCTGGGCGAGCCGGGTGACGCATTCGTCGTCACTGATATAGGGCAGGGAGTTGATGTCGGTCGGAAGCGCGCGGTCGGTGTGCGTGGCTGGCATCGGTCACCTCGTTCGATTCGGAGCTTGTTCAACGTGACGACGGGCATTCTTGCGGTGCAATACGACGAAATGGCGACAGCTCCGCGAAGATAATTCTTTGCTCCCGCCCGGCACGGCACCGGCTGGAACGGGCGGCACATCAAAAAGGTCCAGTAACACCAGGCATTTTCTGAGTTTTCCCCGGTTGGCGGTCGCTGTGCAGCGCGCTGCATTTCCTGCTTTCCAAGCGCGGATCGCTTTGTTATACGCTGCGGCCTGCGAGCAAGTTTCGCACGTTCCCTGGTAGCTCAGCGGTAGAGCATTCGACTGTTAATCGAATGGTCGCTGGTTCGAATCCAGCCCGGGGAGCCATTTACATTCAATGGCTTAGCTGATTTTGGGGCGCTCGCATGGCGCCCTTTTTCGTGTCCGGACCACGTGAGAGCGAATCGCTGTGACAAGCCTGAGGCTGGTTAGCTTCAAGAACGTCGTTGTCAGCCAATTTTCAAAGGACAAGTGGCTGGAACTCGACCTCCTCAAGGATCTTCGTCCTCAAAGATCTTCGTAGAGTGCGGCCTGCATCGGAGGGAGACGCAAGAACCTGATATCAGGTCTGAGGCGTTCGGTGGGGATATGCCCTGAACGCCACAGTAAAGGTGGTCCCACCGCCTGGATTATCTTCAATGCGAATTGATGCGTCGTGGATGTCTATTATCCGGCGGACAATTGGCAGGCCCAGCCCGGTACTCCCGGAACGATTCCTGTCTCGGCGCCAAAAGCGTTGAAATATAAGCTCCCGCTCGTTCGGCGAGATCCCTGAGCCGGCGTCCTTGATACTTAGCGTTCCGCCTTGCTGAACCAGAAATTCGACGGTTGTGCCTTCCGCGGTGTGTTCCACCGCATTATTTGCGAGATTGAGAACAGCCCGCCGGATCATCTCCGGGTTTCCATAGACGAGCACAGACTCCTCGCTTCCTGTGACCGCAACCGTCTTTCTTTGGGATATGGCCAGAGGCGCGACAAATGCGGCGACATTTTCGCAGATCTCCCTCAGGTCCGCGGTCTCGTCAGGAGAGATTTCGGCGGTTTCGACCTCGGCGAATTCGAGAAGCTGATTGACCAGGTGGCTGATGGCATCGAGATCCCTGCGTAAGCTCGCAACGAACTCCTGATTATCGACGAGATCCAATCGCGTACGGATCACCGTCAGCGGCGTTCTCAGTTCATGGGCCGCGTCGGCCGCGAACTCGCGTTGCACACGAAAGCCTTCATCGAGCCGATCCAGGGCGCGATTGACCGCCATCATCAACGGCTTGATTTCCAGCGGCATATTGTCGGCGGGAAGGCGGACATCCGTGCGTGTCGGCCCGATGTCCTGAGCAACCAGCGACGCGTGTCTCAGCGGCCGCAGCGCTCTGCGGAAAATGGCGATATCGATCACGAGCAGGATCAGCAAGATTGGAACGGTGATCCATCCGACCTCGCGGAAAAATCCCCGGGTGATGTCATCCGTCAAGGCGTCGCGGTTAGACAGATTTTCGCCGGTCTGGATCCAGAAGTCTTTTCCATCGAGGGTCTTGCGAAGACTCACGCCCGAAATCGTCGCGTCGCCGTGTCGTGTTTCGTCACGAGAGAGATCGGTTCTTGCCCAGTCTGAAAAGACCGGCGCGCCGTTGGTTTGCGACGAGAACAGGGCGATGCCGTTCTCGTCGACGACGGCGTAGAGATATCGGTTATAGGGCTGCGAGTAGATGCCCTGCAGGTCGGGCGGCAGTTGCAAGACCGGCTTTCCGTCCGGCCCCATGCGCAGATAGGAGGCAATCGCGGCCGCCTGCTTGCTCATCGCTTCGTCGTGGATGTTGTCAGTCGCGCGATTGAGCAGCCAGGACAGGGCCATGCACATGGCCAGTGACGTGAGCGCGACGGCTACGATATGCAGCGCGACCACACGCGAGAGAATGGAGTTGAGAGGACGCATCTATTGGTCCTCGGAAATGAGATAGCCGACGCCGCGGATGGTATGGATCTGCGCCTTCGAGCCCTTCTCGGTGAGTTGCTTGCGAAGCCGATGCACGTAGACTTCGATAGCGTTCGATCCGACGTCTTCCGATATTCCGAAAATGCTGTCTTCAAGCTGCCGTTTGGAGACCACGCGTCCCTTGCTGCGCATCAGATGTTCGAGCACCGTTGTTTCGCGGACCGACAGCGGCTGGGGCGCCCCGTCGATCATGCACCGGCGTTCGCGGGTGTCGAAGCTGAGATTGGCGACCTTCAGCAGCGCGCCGAGCAACTGACCCGGCCGTCGGAGCTGGGCCTCGATCCGCGCCAGCAGTTCCTCGAGGGCGAAGGGTTTCACCAGATAGTCGTCGGCGCCGAGCTTCAGGCCCGACACCCGGTCGTCGAGTCCACCGCGGGCGGTGAGCAGGATGACGGGAATGGAGTCATGCCGGCGCCGCAGCTCTCGGAGCACGTCGAGTCCATCGCCGTCCGGAAGGCCAAGGTCGAGAATGAGGGCGGCATAGGAGACGGTCGACAAAGCGATCCTGGCATCTTCGACCGAGGAGAACCGATCGGATTCGTACCCCGCCGTTCGCAGGCCCTGAGCAAGAAGCCCTGCAAGTTCGTCATTGTCTTCGATCACAAGTAGTCGCATCGAGAATCTCCGGCGCGGAACTTGGCTGATCTACCCCTCCGGGGGCAAGCCTTAGGGGTCTGCAGCCTTGGGTCTGCAGCCTTGGGCTTTGCAAGTCCTGGAGGCCTGTAAGGCTGCTGTAAGGTTGGGGGATTATCGGCATCGCGCCCGAGGGTCGCCCAGAGCGATGGCCCGGTAACCGCCCAACAGCGCTGTCGTCGGAAGTGATGAAACGTCTCCCAATTCTCGTTGCTATCATAGTCCTGGCCGGCCTCAGCCTGGTTGCGCTTTTTGCCGGCCGGCAGTTCTTCGATGTGCAGGCGGCTGTCGGCGATGGAAAAGTCGCTGCCGTCGTCGATCCGGGCGCGGGCAATGTTTATCGGCCAACCGAGGCGCAGTGGCGCGCGTTAGAACTCGCGGCTTCCGAAGGCTACGCGTTCCGTTCCGAATTCACGACCGAAGGCAAGATCGCGGTCAATGATGAGACATCGACGCCGGTGTTCTCGCCTTTTGCCGGTCGGACCAGCAAAATTTTCGCCAAGCCGGGCGACATGATCGAAAAGGGACAGCCGCTCTTCGTGTTGGAGGCGGCCGACACGGTGCAAAGCCTGAACGATTATGTGGCGGCGAGCAGCGCGTTTAACACCGCGCGCTCGAAGCTGAAGTTGGCCGAAACGATCGAAAAGCGGGCCAACGATCTCTATGCCGGCAAGGCCGTTCCGCTCAAGGACTGGCAGCAGGCACAAGCGGACCTCGCCACAGCCCAGAACGATGAGCGATCCAGCGAAACGGCGATCGAGGCCGCGCGCAACAAACTGCGCATTCTCGGCCTGAGCGAACAGGCGATCAATCTCTTCGCCGAAAAGCGGCAGATCAATCCGGACACCACCATCGTTGCGCCGATCTCCGGTACCGTGGTTCAGCGCAAGCTGGGGCCGGGTCAGTATGTCGCCACCGGCGCGTCCGATCCCGCCTTTGTCATCGGCGATCTGAGGACCGTCTGGCTGGTCGCCTTCGTGCGCGAGACCGATGCGCTGCAGGTCCAACTCGGTCAGGATGTCTCCTTCAAGGTATTGGCCGCGCCCAACAGGGTCTTCCGCGCACGTATCGACTACGTCGCATCGGCCTTCGATCCGGTCACGCGACGGCTGCTCGTGCGCGGCACGATCGATAACCCCGACGGCGTGCTGCGGCCGGAAATGTTCGCCAGCGCGACGTTGTTCGACAGCGGCGAACGTCGGCTGTCGCCGACCATCCCGTCAGGAGCCATCATCTACACGGGCGATGAGCCGCGGATATGGGTTGCGCGCGACGATCACACCTTGGAGATGCGCAAGATTCGCCTCGGACTGACCGACGGCGACAGGGTGCAGGTGCTCGAAGGACTCAAGATCGGCGAGCGGGTGGTGGTCAAGGGCAGCATCTTCATCGATCGCGCTGCGAATGCGTATTGAGTTGAGGTAGCGCCGTGACCACCATCGTCGAATTCGCGCTCAAGTTTCGTGTGCTTGTCGTCGTTCTGTTCGTGCTCTCGCTCGGCGCGGGCGTCGTCGCATTCCTGCGCCTGAACATCGAATCCTATCCCGATCCGGTGCCGCCGCTGGTCGACATCGTGACCCAGAGCGCCGGGCAGTCGGCTGAGGAAATCGAGCGATACATCACGATCCCGATCGAGCAGGCGGTCTCGTCAGTCCCGAATCTCAAGACCATGCGGACGATTTCGTTATTCGGCCTCTCGGACGTGAAGCTGCAATTCACGTACGATCTCACTTACGAGGAAGCCGAGCAGAAGGTGCTCAATCGCCTCAGCCAGCTGCCGCAACTCCCGAATGGTGCCCAGCCGACGATCTCGCCGACCAGCCCGATCGGTGAGATCTTCCGGTACCGTGTCGTCGGTCCGTCGAATTACGGCGTGATGGATCTGAAGACTCTGCAGGAATGGTCCATCGCACGGCGCTTTCGCGCGGTGCCCGGTGTCATCGACGTCACCGGATGGGGTGGAAAGAGCAAGACTTTCGACGTCAATATCGACCTGAACAAGCTCAATGCCGCGGGTCTCACACTGCCGCAGGTCATCACAGTCCTCAACAACAGCAATATCAACGTGGGCGGCAACACCGTCGATATCGGTCCGCAATCCGCCGTGGTGCGCGGCGTCGGCCTGATCCGCACCATCGACGAGGTGCGCGACACCATGCTGTCCTCGTCGAACGGCAATCCCATTCGCGTCAGCGACATCGCCGAGGTCGCGGTCGGTGCCAAGCCCCGGCTCGGCATTGCCGGCAAGGACAACGACGACGACATCGTGCAGGGCATCGTGCTGATGCGGCGCGGGCAGCAGAGCCTGCCGACCATCCGGCGCGTCGAGGCGGAGGTCGCCAGTATCAACGCCAGCGGCATCTTGCCGCCCGGCGTTCGGATCGAGCGCATCTATGACCGCAGCGATCTGATCCAGGCGACGACGCATACGGTTCTGCACAATCTTGCTTTCGGCATCCTGCTGGTATTCTTCGTGCAATGGATGTTCCTTGGCGACCTGCGCAGCGCCATGATCGTCGCCGCAACGATTCCGTTTGCCCTGTTCTTTGCCATCGGCATTCTCGTCATCAGGGGTGAGTCAGCTAACCTGCTGTCGATCGGCGCGATCGATTTCGGCCTCATCGTCGATGCCACCGTGATCATGGTGGAAAATATCTTCAGGCATCTCGCCGGCCATGCGGGCGCGACCGATCACGCAGGACTGCGCCGCGGCTTCAAGGGCAAGCTCGCGGTGATCTTCGACGCGGCAACCCAGGTGAATAGCGCGATCTTCTTCTCGGCGCTGATCATCATCGTCGGCTTCCTGCCGCTGTTCACGCTGAGCGGCGTTGAGGGCCATATATTCGGGCCGATGGCCAAGACCTACGCCTATGCGCTGAGCGGCGGCTTGCTCGCGACACTCACGGTGTCGCCAGCCCTGAGCGCCGTGCTGCTGCCGGAGCGCGTCAAGGAGGCAGAGACCGTTGTGGTGCGCTGGCTGCGCCGGATCTATGAGCCCGTGCTCAAGCTAGCGCTCGACCGCCGGCGCGTGACGCTGGCTGTCGCATGTTTGCTAGTGCTCGGATCGATGCTGATGGCGCGCTCGCTCGGCCTCGAATTCCTGCCCCGTCTGGAGGAGGGCAATATGTGGGTGCGCGCCTCCATGCCGCCGTCGATCTCCCTCGATGAAGGCAACAAATACGTCAATCAGATCAGAAAACTGATCAAGGATTATCCTGAAGTCGAGACGGTGGTATCGCAGCAGGGGCGGCCCGACGACGGCACCGACGCCACCGGATTCTTCAACGCAGAGTTCTTCGTGCCTCTGCGCCCGCGCAGCGAGTGGCGCAAGGATGTCGACAAAGAGATGCTGACCAGCGAGCTCTCAAACCGTTTGAGCAGCGAGTTTCCGGGCATCGAATTCAACTTCTCCCAATATATCCAGGATAATGTCCAGGAATCCGTGTCCGGTGTGAAAGGAGAGAACTCGATCAAGCTGTTCGGGCCTGATCTCGATGTGCTCACGACAACGGCGGCGAAGATCAAGGCCGTCATGCAGTCGGTGCCGGGCGTCACCGATCTTGCGGTGTTCAACTCGGTCGGGCAGCCGACTATCCGCATCGACGTCGATCGCAATGCTGCCGGGCGTTACGGCCTCGCGCCGGGCGACATCAATTCCGCGGTGCAGACTGCGATTGGCGGGCAGGCCGCCGGCGAGGTCTATGAGGACGGCAGTGACCGGCACTTCCCGATCATGGTTCGGCTGGCGTCGCCCTATCGCAAGAGTGTGGGTGCCATCGAGCGTCTGACGATCGGCGTCAGCAGCGGCGCGTCGGTTGTGCAGATTCCGCTGAAGGAAGTCGCCAGCGTCAAGCTGGTGGCGGGGGCGTCCTTCATCTATCGCGAGCAGCAGCAGCGCTATCTGCCGATCAAGTTCAGTGTGCGCGGCCGCGATCTCGGCAGCACGGTTCTGGAGGCGCAGAAGAAGATCGCCGATGAAGTGACACTGCCGCAGGGCTACCGTCTGGAATGGGTTGGTGAGTTCGGCAATCTGCAGGACGCGATCGCGCGGCTGAAAGTGATCGTGCCGATCACGATTCTTCTGATCAGTGTCATTCTGTATTTCCACTTCTCCTCGTTCCGCGACATGTGCCTCGCCTTGAGCGTCATTCCGATGGCGATGATCGGCGGCATCTTCACGCTCGCCGTGACCGGTACGCCGTTCAGTGTATCGGCGGCCATCGGCTTCATCGCGCTATTCGGCATTTCGGTGATGGAGGGCATCATCCTGCTGTCCTACTTCAACGAGCTGATCGATGCCGGCATGGCGCGGATGACCGCGCTCGCCGATGCCTGTCACGCGCGGTTCCGCCCGGTGATGATGACCTGCATCGCGGCCTGCGTCGGCCTCCTGCCGGCGGCGTTCTCGACCGAGATCGGGTCGCAGGTGCAGCGGCCACTGGCATTGGTCGTGGTCGGCGGCATTGTGCTTGCGCCGGTGCTGGTTCTGCTTGTCCTGCCCGTGCTGATCGGCCTGTTCTCGCGGCGCGAAAGCATCGTCGAGGCTGCGCCGAATGCCGTGCCCGCAGAATGATCAGTGTGGCAGTGCGGGGCACGTGATGGCGAAGCAGAACAGCATTAGAAATCGGCGACGCTTGTCGACGAGCGGTCACGTGATCGGCGTCGCTGCGGCCTTGACGATGTCTGTCATTGCCGTTCGCGCGGAAAACCTGAACGACGCGCTGGTGAAGGCATATCAGTCCAATCCGCAGCTCAATGCGGATCGCGCCCGGCAGCGCGCGGCGGACGAGAACGTGCCGCAGGCGATGGCCGGATACCGGCCGCAGGTCGCTGCGACGCTCGGCGTCGGCCTGCAAGCCGTCCGTAATCTTTTGCCCGATAACACAATCCAGGGCGCAACGCTCAAGCCGTGGACGATCGGCGTGACGGTGACGCAGACGCTGTTCAACGGGTTCAAGACCGCCAACAGCGTCCGCGTGGCTGAATTCCAGGTCAAGAGTGGCCGCGAGGCGTTGCGCAATGTCGGACAAGGTGTGTTGCTCGATGCGGTGACTGCTTACACGAATGTGCTGGCGAGCACGTCGCTCTTGGAAGCGCAGCGCGCCAATGTGTCTGCGCTGCGCGAAACGCTCGAAGTCGCGCGCAAGCGTCTCGCCTCGGGCGATGTGACGCCGACCGATACGTCGCAGGCAGAAGCACGGCTGGCGCGCGGGCAGGCCGATCTCAACGCTGCAGAAGTCGGCCTCGCCATCAACCAGGCCACCTATCTTCAGGTCGTTGGCGCCGTGCCCGCACGGCTGGCGCCCGCTGAACCCATCGATCGGTTGCTGCCGACCAGCCGTGACGGCGCGATCGCTCAGGCGACCTCGGCTAACCCCGCCGTTCTCGCTGCCCGGTTCGATGTTGATGTCGCGACGACGACCATCAGCGTCGCGGAAAGCAGCCTCTATCCGACCGTCGCCGTGCAGGCGAATGTCAGCCGTTCGATGCAATCCGACTCGACGCTCGGCACCTACGGGACGGACCAGGCTTCCATCGTCGGCCAGGCCTCGGTGCCGCTCTATGATGGCGGCCTGGCTGCCGCCCAGACGCGGCAAGCCAAGGAACTGGCGACGCAGAGCCGTCAGGTGCTCGAGCAGATCCGCAATCAGGCGCGTACGGCCGCCGTCGGAGCGTGGGTGTCGTATGAAGGCAGTAAGGTCGCGGTCTCCGCAGCAGAAGCCGAAGTGAAGGCTGCCGGTGTCGCCTTGCAGGGCGTGCAGCGCGAAGCGCAGGGCGGCCAACGAACCACCGTCGATGTCCTCAACGCGCAGCAGGACTTGATCCAGGCAAGGGCACGTCTGATCGGCGCGCTGCGTGACCGTGTGATCGCATCCTACACGTTGCTGGGTGCCGTCGGCGGGCTGGATGTCCGGACACTGGCTCTCAACACCCCCGATTACCTGCCGGACGTGCATTACCATCAGGTGCGCGATGCATGGCACGGCCTGCGCACGCCATCGGGCAGGTAGCAGGCCCGATTTTGTCTCTGTGGCGCTCGCTGGCCGCCACGAACGTTACGCAGCGGCCCCATGGCTGCCTGAGTAGGGTTTTCGATGGAGCGGATCGTCGAATGGTTCGAGCATTCGATACCCGTCCCGTTCTCCGGTTGCGGAAGGCACGGTGTTTTCAGCGTGTGCCTGCCGCCTTGCAGCTCCGGCTGATGCCCCGTCAGCCGGAGCTGCCTGCCTTTCGCGGCCCCTGCGCCAGGAAAGTCGATATGAACGCGGAAAAGTCCATAGAATCAGGATGCTAGTGGTCGGCGTGAGATGTCATGCAACCGACTAAATCGCGATGCCAGTTCTCTGTCATCGAATGGTCGCTGGTTTGAAGCTTGCCCGGGGAACCAAACATCCTTCCGCAAGAATAGCGTCAGACACCGCGTTTGGATCACCTCGATAACGCCTTGGCTGCTGTGTTTTCACGAACCTTGCATCCCGCTTTGCGCTGCCGTAATTCCTGCAAAAGGAACTTCCAGCCGTTTGCAAGGGATCGCTCATGTCCGACTTTTCGACCGCACGCCAGAAGATGGTTGATGGTCAGGTGCGTCCCAGCGACGTCACCGATTTGCGCATCATCGATGCCATGCTCGCCGTGCCGCGGGAGGAGTTCGTGCCGGCCAGCCAGCGCGCTATGGCCTATCTGGACCTCGACCTCGAAGTCGCCCCGAACCGTTTCCTGATCAAACCCGTGGTTCTGGCCCGGATGCTACAGGCGTCTGACGTGAAGGCGACCGACAAGGTTCTGGTGGTTGGCTGCCCCACGGGCTACTCGGCCGCCGTGATCGCCCAGTTCGCCGGGAAGGTGACTGCCACTGAGGGCGACGCCGCTCTGGCGGCCAAGGCTTCAGAGGACATGGCCCGGCTTGGCTATTCGAACATCACCCTAGCTGCCGGAATGCCGGCCGATGGCCATCCCGCCAACGCCCCCTATGATCTGATCGTTCTGGCCGGCGCAACAGAAGTCCTCCCGACGGGGCTCTACAAGCAACTGGCCCCCGGTGGTCAACTGGTGGGCGTGTTTGCCCTGACCAAGCCCGCCCGCGCCATGATCGTGACCCATTCTCACGACGATTTTGGCTCCCGTCCCCTGTTCGATGCCACCGCGCCGGTTCTGCCGGGCCTGGAAAAGCTCCCGGAATTCGTCTTTTAGGCTCGCTCCGGACACTTTTGGGGCATCGGGGCACCGCTAATATCGCCAGCGGTAATTACAAGTGTGGCTTGGATGTCCCATTCGCCAAGTTTCCACCGTCAGAATTCCACGAGAGGTTCCGTCCCGCCAATGCGAGGAATATGGTGAGTGGAGACTCGCTAACGGACATCATCTGTTCCGCCGCTCTAAACATGCGTCCGGATCAGTGAACGGCATGAATGGATTACCAAGAATGGGTGGCGTTAAAGCTCTCACCGGTGCTGCAGCTGCGGCCCTTTTGCTGGCATTTGCCGGAACGTCACCGGTTCTTGCCGACACGATTGAGTCGGCCCTGGTTCGCGCTTACCAGAACAATCCGCAGCTGAACGCCCAGCGCGCATCGGTACGTGTCACCGACGAAAACGTGCCGCAGGCTTTGTCCGGTTATCGGCCGAGGGTCGCGATCACCGCAAGCGGTGGTTATCAATATACGGACGCTGTGGTCGCTTCCGGTGGCGTTGTGACCCCGCTCCATGGCGTGCAGGTGCCGCGCGCCGTTGGCGCGACCGTCACCCAGAGCCTCTACAACGGCAACCAGACGGCGAATCGCACACGTGCCGCCGAGGGACAGGTTTCGGCGGCGCGCGAAGGTCTGCGCGTGCTCGAACAGTCAGTGATACTCTCGGCCGCTACTATCTACATGGACTATCTGCGCGACGCTGCTGTCGTCGAGGTGCAGAAGAGCAACGTCCGCGTGCTCGAGCAGACGCTGAAGCAGACGCGTGATCGCTTCAACGTCGGCGAAGTCACCCGTACCGACGTGGCACAGTCCGAAGCCCAGCTCGCCGCCGGCCGCACCCAGTTGCTGACCGCCGAGTCGAATCTCACCACCACCCGCTCGAACTTCCGCCGTATCATCGGCAACGAGCCGAGCAACCTGCAGGCGGGTTCGCCCGTCGATCGCTTCCTTCCGAACACGTTATCCGGTGCCGTCGATCTCGGCCTCGTCGAGAATCCGAATGTCACTGCCGCCATGTTCGGCATCGATGTCAGCTTCCTCAATGTGAAGGTCAACGAAGGCGCACTGTTCCCGAGCGTGACCTTGCAGGCCAGCATCCAGCAGGGTTGGGAACAATCGATCTCGCAGCCGCGCGGTCTGACAGCAGCCGGCATCGCTCAGGTGTCGATCCCGGTTTACCAGGGTGGTGCGGAATATTCGCTGATCCGTCAGTCGAAGGAAACGCTGGCCCAGCAGCGCCTCGCACTCGAGCAGGTGCGCGACCAGACTCGCGCAAGCGTCGTGCAGGCCTGGGGGCAGTTGCTGGCGGGCAGGGCGCAGGTCTCGTCCGCACAGGCCCAGGTGCAGGCGTCCGAAATCGCGCTGAACGGCGTTCGTGAAGAAGCCAAGGCCGGCCAGCGCACCACACTCGACGTGTTGAACGCTCAGCAGGCACTGGTGAATGCGCGCGTCGCACTCGTCACTGCGCAGCATGATCGTGTGGTGGCATCCTACGCGGTGCTCAACGCTGTCGGTCGTCTGTCACCGACGGTGATGAAGCTGAACACCAATGTGTATGATCCCAGCGTGCACTATCACCAGGTGCGCGATAGCTGGGTCGGCGTGCGTACGCCCGACGGGCGCTAACGTGCTCGGATATCACCCGATATCGTATCGAAAGGGCCGCTTCTGCGGCCCTTTGCTTGCAATCAATTTGTCCGATGACGTACCGTTTGTATTGCTGACTTAGCGATTCGGAATGCCTTTAGTAGTTTCTTGGGCATGTCCTGCGCGACAGTTGGTGGTCAGGCCTCGCTTGATCTTGGGGACAAGTCAGGCATGCACGCTGAATCGAACGGTCGTCAAAACGACAACCGGCAAATTCAGCCTCGTCTGGTGTAAAATATTGACGAGAGCGTTGATGATGCGGAGTCGGACATGACGCAACCTGCAAAGGTCCAGGAGCCCTCGATGGAGGAGATTCTGGCGTCGATCCGGCGTATCATCGCCGACGACGAGGCGAAGCCGGCCGTTGCCGAGGTTGCACCGCCGCCGCCCAAGCCGGCTCTTGCGCCCAGGCCTGCTGCGATGACTGACATTCCGCCGTCGGCGATTCCTGCCGCGCAGGCCGCTGCCGCCAAGGCGCCGCCGCCAGCCCCGAAGCCCGCACCGCCCCCGGAGCCTGCTGCCTCCAACAGCCAGGACGACATCGACGCGATGTTGGCCAGTCTGGAAGCCGCGACCACCGAGGAAGAGGTGCGCCCGGCACAGCCCGATGGTGATGTGTTCGAACTGACCGACGAGATGGTGGTCGCCGATCCCGAGCCGGAACCAGCCTTCCAGCATGTCGAGCCGGATGACGACCTCGAATTCGCCGAAGCCGTCGCTGCCAGCAGCGAACGGCCGGCGCCGCGCTTCGACCCGCCATCCTATGATCCGCCGCCCGTCGCGCCGCAGCAGCAGATATTGTCGCACAGTACCGTGTCGTCCGTGGAGTCGGCATTCAATGCGCTGGCCAATACGGTCCTGAGCAACAATGCGCGGACCCTTGAGGATCTCGTCAAGGAAATGCTGCGTCCCATGCTGAAGTCCTGGCTGGACGACAACCTGCCTGGCCTCGTCGAGCGCATCGTCAAGGCCGAGATCGAGCGCGTCTCGCGCGGCGGCCGCTAGGGCCGATCGACATTCAGGATTCCCAAGAGGTTCAATCGCTGATTCATAGGG
>NZ_JBGMOE010000058.1:0-13907 GCF_041424195.1 Tardiphaga sp.
ACCACGTTCGCCTGTCCGGCCAGGACAGCGAGCGCGGCACCTTCTCGCAGCGCCACTCGGTGCTGTTCGATCAGGAAGACGAAAGCCGCTACACGCCGTTCAACCACCTGAAGCCCGATCAGGGTCACTACGAAGTCATCAACTCGCTGCTCTCGGAAGAAGCCGTGCTCGGCTTCGAATACGGCTACTCGCTGGCCGAACCGAAGGCACTGACGATCTGGGAAGCGCAGTTCGGCGACTTCGCCAACGGCGCCCAGGTGCTGTTCGACCAGTTCATCTCGTCGGGCGAGCGCAAGTGGCTGCGCATGTCCGGCCTGATCTGCCTGCTGCCGCATGGCTATGAAGGCCAGGGACCGGAGCACTCCTCCGCACGCCTTGAGCGCTTCCTGCAGATGTGCGCGGAAGACAACATGCAGGTGGTCTATCCGACCACCCCGGCAAACTACTTCCACATGCTGCGACGCCAGCTCAAGCGCGAGATCCGCAAGCCGCTGATCGTGATGACGCCGAAGTCGCTGCTGCGCAACAAGCGTGCGGTATCGAAGCTGAGCGAGCTCGGCGCCGACACCACCTTCCACCGCGTGCTGTTCGACGATGCCGAGAAGCTGCCGGACGAGAAGATCAAGCTCGTGCCCGACAACAAGATCCGTCGTGTCGTGCTGTGCTCCGGCAAGGTCTATTACGATCTCTACGAGGAGCGCGAGAAGCGCGGCATCGATGATGTCTACCTGATGCGCATCGAGCAGCTCTATCCGGTGCCGCTGAAGACGCTGGTGCAGGAGCTCACCCGCTTCAAGGGCGCGGAATTCGTCTGGTGCCAGGAAGAGCCGCGCAACATGGGCGGCTGGCACTTCATCGAGCCGTATCTCGAATGGGTGCTCAACCAGATCCACGCCACCCACAAGCGTCCGCGTTACGCCGGACGTGCAGCGTCGGCGGCAACCGCCACCGGCCTGATGTCCAAGCATCTCGCCCAGCTCAAGGCCTTCCTCGACGAAGCGCTCGGCTAAGCCTCCATCCTGTTGACGAATGCCCCGCACCCGCGGGGCGTTCGCATACCCGCATTGATTTCAAGTTCAGGCAGGGATGACCGAGCGGGTCGCCACGCCACAAGAGGAAGCAGACAATGACTGAAATTCGCGTTCCCACGCTCGGCGAGTCCGTGACGGAAGCCACCATCGGCCGCTGGTTCAAGAAGGCGGGCGACGCCGTCGCCGTTGACGAGCCGTTGGTTGAGCTCGAAACCGACAAGGTGACCATCGAAGTCCCCGCGCCTTCCGCCGGCGTGCTCGGCGAGATCGTTGCCAAGGATGGTGAGACCGTTGCCGTCGGCGCGCTGCTCGGCCAGATCACCGATGGCGCCGGTGGCGCCAAGCCGGCTGCGGCTCCCGCGAAGCCCGCCGCCCCGGCTCCTGCCGCTGCTACGCCTGCTCCCGCTCAGAAGTCCGCCCCCGTCGACGCGCCGCTGGCGCCGTCGGTCCGCAAGATCTCTGCCGAGAGCGGCATCGATGCCGCCACCGTGCCCGGTTCGGGCAAGGATGGCCGCGTGACCAAGGGCGACATGCTCGCTGCGATCGAGAAGGCTGCGTCGGCACCGACGCCGATCAATCAGCCTGCCGCCGCCGTGCAGGTTCGTGCGCCGTCGCCCGCTGACGATGCTGCCCGCGAAGAGCGCGTGAAGATGACGCGCCTGCGTCAGACCATCGCGCGCCGCCTCAAGGACGTGCAGAACACCGCCGCCATGCTCACGACCTTCAACGAGGTCGATATGACCAACGTGATGGCGCTGCGCAGCCAGTACAAGGATGTGTTCGAGAAGAAGCACGGCACCAAGCTCGGCTTCATGGGCTTCTTCACCAAGGCCTGCGTGCAGGCGCTGAAGGATATTCCGGCTGTGAATGCCGAGATCGACGGCAGCGACCTGATCTACAAGAACTACTATCACGTCGGCGTGGCCGTCGGCACCGACAAGGGCCTCGTGGTCCCCGTGGTGCGCGATTGCGATACCAAGTCGATCTCCGACATCGAAAAGACCATTGCAGATTTCGGCAAGCGTGCCCGTGACGGTCAGCTCAAGATCGACGAAATGCAGGGCGGCACCTTCACCATCACCAATGGCGGCATCTACGGCTCGCTGATGTCGACGCCGATCCTGAACGCACCGCAGTCGGCCATCCTCGGCATGCACAAGATCCAGGAACGTCCGGTCGTGGTCGGCGGCAAGATCGAGATTCGCCCGATGATGTATCTGGCGGTGTCCTACGATCACCGCGTGATCGACGGCAAGGAAGCCGTGACCTTCCTGGTCCGCGTCAAGGAAAGCCTGGAAGATCCGGCCCGCCTCGTTCTGGATCTGTGATCTCGCCGCATTCCCCTTCATGAACCGACGGCGGCAACGCCGTCGGTTCATGAACAAAAGCAGGCTCAGTGACGCAAACGAAGCTGGAGCAGGTTATGAACGACAACGTCGTCATCATCACAGGCGGAAGTCGCGGTATCGGCCGGGCAACCGCACTTGCTGCGGCCGCGCGTGGCTTCAAGGTCGTTGTCGGCTATGCCAGCAACGAAGCTGCTGCCAACGACGTCGTCTCGAAGATCGAAGCAACCAATGGCAAGGCCATCGCGGTGAAGTGCGATGTCGGCTCCGAGGCCGATATTCTCTCGCTGTTCAGGGCGGCCGATGCCTTCGGGCCGCTTGGTGCGCTGGTCAACAATGCCGGCATCGTCGGCCCTTCCATCCGTGTCGATCAGATGAGTGCCGAACGCATCGCCAACATGATGACCGTGAACGTCACCGGCAGCATTCTCTGCGCTCGCGAGGCGGTGAAGCGGATGTCGACCAGACACGGCGGCAAGGGTGGCGTCATCGTCAACCTGTCATCGGTGGCCGCCAAACTGGGCGCACCGAACACCTATGTCGACTACGCTGCGTCCAAGGGCGCGATCGATTCTTTCACGATCGGCTTGGGACATGAAGTCGCGGCCGAAGGCATTCGCGTCGCCGGTATTCGGCCGGGTTTGATCGATACTGAAATTCACGCCAGCGGCGGCGAACCCGATCGCGCGCATCGTCTTTCCGTCAACGTGCCGATGAAGCGCGTCGGTACTGCGGATGAAGTCGCCAATGCCATCGTCTGGTTGCTGTCGGACGAGGCCTCTTACGTTACCTCGACCATTCTCGACGTGTCCGGTGGCCGCTGAGGCCCTGACACCCCAATCATCTGAAGACAATACAGGACTTGATCATGGCCTCTTACGACCTCGTTGTTATCGGCACCGGACCCGGCGGCTATGTCTGCGCGATTCGCGCGGCGCAGCTCGGCATGAAGGTTGCCGTCGTCGAGAAGAACAGCACGCTGGGCGGCACCTGCCTGAACATCGGCTGCATGCCCTCGAAGGCCTTGCTCTATTCGTCGGAGCTTTTTGAGGAAGCCGGCCACTCCTTCGCCAAGATGGGCATCAAGGTCTCGGCGCCCACGCTGGATCTGCCGGCGCTGATGAACTTCAAGCAGCAGGGCATCGACGGCAACGTCAAGGGTGTCGAATTCCTGATGAAGAAGAACAAGATCGACGTCGTGATGGGCACCGGCAAAGTGCTCGGCACCGGCAAGGTCGAAGTCACTGGCGCCGACGGCAAGGCCCAGACGCTGGAGACGAAGAACATCGTCATCGCCACCGGCTCGGATGTCGCCAAGCTGAAGGGCATCGAGATCGACGAGAAGCGCATCGTGTCGTCGACCGGCGCGCTGTCGCTCGACAAGGTGCCGGAAAAGATGATCGTGGTCGGCGCCGGCGTGATCGGCCTCGAACTCGGCTCGGTGTGGCGCCGCCTCGGCGCCGAAGTCACCGTGGTGGAATTCCTCGACCGCATCCTGCCCGGCATGGATGGCGAAGTCGCCAAGCAGTTCCAGCGCATGCTCGAGAAGCAGGGCATGACATTCAAGCTCGGCGCCAAGGTTACTGGCGTCGATACGTCCGGCAAGAAGTTGAAGGCGCAGATCGAGCCAGCCGCAGGCGGCGCTGCTGAGGCGCTCGAAGCCGACGTGATTCTCGTGGCGATCGGCCGCGTGGCTTACACCGAAGCACTCGGGCTCAAGGAAGCCGGCGTCGAGCTCGACGAGCGCGGCCGCGTCAAGATCGACCATCACTTCTCAAGCAATGTGAAGGGTGTCTACGCCATCGGCGACGTGGTCGCCGGCCCGATGCTGGCGCACAAGGCGGAAGACGAGGGCGTTGCCTGCGCCGAAATTCTCGCAGGGCAGGCTGGCCATGTGAACTATGACGTGATCCCGGGTGTCGTTTACACCACGCCGGAAGTCGCTGCCGTCGGCAAGACAGAGGAAGAGCTCAAGGCTGCCGGTGTCGCTTACAATGTCGGCAAGTTCCCGTTCACGGCCAATGGTCGTTCGAAGGTCAACCAGACCACCGATGGTTTCGTGAAGATTCTCGCAGATGCGAAGACCGACCGCGTGCTCGGCGTGCATATAATCGGCCGCGAAGCCGGCGAAATGATCCACGAGGCCTGCGTGCTGATGGAATTCGGCGGTTCGGCGGAAGACCTGGCCCGCACCTGCCATGCCCATCCGACCCGCTCCGAAGCGGTAAAGGAAGCGGCATTTGCAGTAGCCAAGCGCGCTATCCATATGTGAGTCACGGCCGGCGCGACGCCCGCTGGGAGACGAGCGTGATGCGACGCGTGCTGCAGCCGATATGGTTCCTCCTCGCTTTGATCTTCCTGATCGAGGCGTGGCTGTGGGATCATCTCGAACCGGTGGTCGCTCGCATCGTCGCTGCGATTCCGCTGCGCGCTTTCAAGGAATGGCTGGCCGCGCGAATCGCGCGGCTGTCGCCGATGTTAACGCTGGTCGTGTTTGTTATTCCGGCGATCCTGCTGTTTCCGTTGAAACTGGCCGGCGCCTGGCTGCTCATGCATCAGTATTGGATCAGCGCTTTCGCGCTCATCGTATTCAGCAAGTTTCTCGGCGTCGGCGTCGCCGCGTTCATCTTCGATGTGACGCGACCCAAGCTGTTGCAGATGAACTGGTTTCGGAAGCTGTACGAATTCGTTCTCGACATCCGCCGCCGTGCCGGCGAATTGGTCGCGCCTGTTACCGCAAGCATCAAGGCCACGATGGCGATGTTCCGCTCCAATTCATCATCCCGTTGGATGCGGCTGGTACAGCGGCTGCGTCATCGGGCGCATTCGGCGCGGTAGACTTCGGCGGGAGAGCAACTTGGCTGAACTGGCGCGCATCCAAACTCCTCTTCTCGACATTGCCTATGAACACAGCGGCCCGGAGGGCGGCCTGCCCGTCCTGCTGATGCACGGTTTCCCCTACGACGTCAGAGGCTATGACGACGCGGTCGCCATCATCAACGCCGCCGGCTTTCGGACCATCGTGCCCTATCTGCGCGGCTATGGGCCAACGCGGTTTCTTTCCAGCGCGACCATTCGCTCCGGACAGCAGGCCGCGCTTGGGCAGGATCTTTTGGAGCTGATGGACGCGCTGCGCATCGGCAAGGCTGTGGTCGCCGGCTACGACTGGGGCGGCCGCGCGGCCTGCGTCGTCTCGGCGCTGTGGCCCGAACGCGTGCACGGTCTCGTCAGCTGCACCGGCCACAACATCCAGGACCTGACGAACGCAGCGCGACCATTGGCGCCGGAGCAGGAAGCGCGGCAATGGTATCAGTATTATTTCCATACCGAACGCGGCCGTAACGGTCTGGTCCAGAACCGCAACGCACTAGCGAAACTGTTGTGGCAGATGTGGTCGCCCGGCTGGGCATTCGACGACGAAACCTTCGAACGGTCCGCGCTGGCTTTCGACAATGACGATTTCGTCGATGTGGTCGTGCATTCCTACATGCATCGTACCGGCAGCGTCGCCGGCGATCCAAACTATGCTTTTCTGGAAACGCAATTGGCAGCGCAGCCGAAGATCGATGTTCCGACCATTGTGCTGCATGGCGCCGATGACGGCGTTGGGCCGGTGAAGAATTCCGAGAATCACGGCCAGTATTTTACGGCGGACTATGAGCGCCGTGTGATCCCGGGCGTCGGCCACAACGTGCCGCAGGAAGCGCCCAAGGAATTCGCCGAAGCGGTCCTGCAACTATGCCGGACCGCTTCGACGTAAGTCATTACATGAGATGCACTGCGTGCGGCGCGAACAGACCGATGGCGGTGAAAGCGATGCCCGCCAGCGCCAGTGCACCTGATACCCAGGCCAGCGCAATCATGCCGGTGATGATGGTGGCCGATGCCAGCACAATGCCAATCTGGAACGCGGCGGACGCCACTTCATAGTGATGATACCGCGCCATCGAGAGGTCGCGCGCGTGCTCGGCTTCCTTGGCCCGGGCGGCGAGCTGCTCGGAGCCCTCACCCGTTTCCGGTTCGGAACGATAGCGATCTGCGGTCTTCTTCCAGTCGTCGATCTGCTTGGACAGCGCCGTCTTGGCGGCATCGTCACCCATCAGGCCGAGGCTGAGTCTGGCCTGGTCCGACGTCGCCTGAACGACGGTGCGGCGGATGCTCTTGGCCTGGAAGAACGCCCAGAGGTTCGACGCTTCGACGTTCTTGCTGATCGATTCGGTCTGCGCGCCCTTGCCGAGGGTCTCGGACAGCGCCAGGAACAGTGCGATCACCGCAATCAGCAATGCGATCTTTTTATTCGAGCCAGACGCATGCTCGGCATGCTCGGCGTGCTCCATGCTTTCGTGGGCGCTCATCGTGATCCCTCCGGTTGGTCGATCTCTCGATTTGACCGAACCGCACCGACTTCGCAAGGGGCAGCTCAATGACACTTCCACTACAGCTGGGTCTTGCCCGGCCTTACGCTCGCGGGTGGGCGGTCTTGTAGACCTCGAACAGTCGCTCGGTATCGATGCCGGTATAGATCTGAGTGGTCGACAGCGAGGCGTGGCCGAGTAATTCCTGGATCGCGCGCAGATCGCCGCCACGGGTCAGAAGATGCGTCGCAAAGGAATGGCGCAAGGCGTGCGGCGTGGCGCTGTCGGGCAAGCCAAGCGCGCCGCGCATCCGCTCCATGGTGAGCTGGATGATCCGCGGGCTGAGCGGCCCGCCACGTGCGCCGACGAACATCGGGCCTTCGGCGGGTAACGGGTGCGGACACTGGGCGGCATAGTCGGAGATCAATTCCAGCACGTTCTGCAGCACCGGCACCATGCGGGTCTTGTTGCCTTTGCCGTTGACGATCAGCACGTCACCAGCGCCCGGGGCCGGCACGTCGCGGCGCTTCAGGCCAAGGGCTTCGGAGATACGCAAGCCCGAACCATACAACAATCCCATGACCGCGGCGTCGCGCGCCCAGATCCACGGATCGCGGTTTTCGCCCGCCCGTTCATCCGCATCAGCCAGGCGCTTGGCCGAGGCCATCTGCAGCGGCTTCGGCAGGCTCTTGCCGATTTTTGGCGCGCGAATCGCCGACAGTGCACCGACGCTACCCTTGCCTTCACGCTCCAGAAATCGTCCGAACGAGCGCAGACCGGCCAGCGCGCGCATCAATGAGCGACCGCCGATGTCATCGCCGCGCCGTGCCGCCATGAACGCTCGGACATCGCTGGCCTCCAGCCTGGCAAAACGCGGCAGCGAGACGAGCGCGCCCCAGTGTTCGGCGAGAAATGTCAGAAACTGCCGGACATCGCGCGCATAGGCTTCAAGCGTCTTCGGTGACAGCCGTCGCTCGGCGCGCAAATGCGACAGCCAGCGCGTCATTTGAAGCGAGACATCAGCGTCGGCGCAAATGAGCTCGATCGGTGCGGGTGCGCCTGGTTTCTTCTCGGAAAGCTTGGCCATCGGGATGCCTTGCGGTTCGTCATGCGCGAACGGGAGGGGATTATCACACCCTGCCCGTTTCACTTTGGTGAACCGCCGGCATCGTCAATCCGGAAACCGCTTCAAGGGCTCTCCCACCCCGGCGGGCAAGCCCGTTCGAGCCGCGTTCATGGTCATGGCCAGGAACGTGTAATAGCCGTTGATCCCGAGCAGATCGATGACGCCCTGCTCGCCGAATTTGGCGACCGCCCTGTTCCAGGTCGCATCGCTGACACGCCTGGAACGCTGGATCTCGGTCGACATGTCGTAAGCAGCTTCTTCGTCATCGGCCATCCCCACGGGTCGTCGCGCGTCGGCGATCGCGTCAGCGATCTCCTTCCGCAGACCGGCCTTGATGGCAATGTCATGATGGGCAACCCACTCATATTGCTGGGTCCATTCGCGCGCAGTGATCAGGATGACCATTTCACTGAGCCGCGGCGCCAGCGCACTCTTGAACCTGAGATGATCGCCCATCGCCTTGGCGCGGAGCATCACTTCCGGGCTGCGAATCAGCGGCACGAAGGGGCCCCGGACCTCATAGCCACGCCCGCCGGCGAATTCATCGGCGGCTTTCTTCTGTGCGTCGGTGTATTTGTCGGCCGGGATCGGCGGCATCCGGTCCTGCGCCCGTGCGGGACAGGCGGTAACGGACAGCATGACAAGTGAGGCCAGAGTCCCGGCGAGCTTGTGACGCATGATGTTTCTCCCTGCGGGTCTTGTTCTTGTTTCATTGTCGTGGCGGATGATCGGTCATAAGACCGGCCATCCGGCCGGCACTGGTCCGGACCGCACCGCGAGCTTAAGTTAGCGGATACCTCAATTCGAGTCTGAATTCCCCCGATGGATGAAGCTGCGCGTACCAGGATATCTTCAGGCGTCGTCGACGTGCTGGTGCCGGTCGCGCTGAACCAGGCCTATTCCTATCGCGTGCCCCGCGGCGTCGACCTGCAGCCGGGCGATGTCGTCAGCGTGCCGCTCGGTGCCCGCGAGGTGATCGGGGTAGTTTGGGCGGAAAATGCCAATCCCGATCCGCGGCTGCATAACCGGCTCAAGGAAGTCAGCGAAAAGTTCGACGTCCCGCCGCTGAAGCAGGAATTGCGCAGCCTGGTCGACTGGGTGGCGAATTACACTCTGTCCGCACGTGGCATGGTCATGAAGATGACGCTGCGCATGGGCGAACATCTCGGCCCGGAGCGGGTGCGCATGGGCGTCCGCCTGGTCGGCGAAGCGCCGAAACGCATGACGCCTGCACGTGCACGGCTGATCGAGATCCTGTCGGACGGGTTGCTGCACGCGAAATCCGAAGCCGCCAAGGAGGCCGGCGTCAGCGCAGGCGTGATCGACGGCCTCGTCGATGAGGGCACGCTTACGATTGAAGCGATGCCCCGCGCGCTGCCGCCGCCGGCACCTGACCCCACATTTGCCGAGCCGGACTTTTCAGACGATCAGGCCGTTGCGGCCGAGGCGATGCGGACCTTCGCCGCCAAGGGGGATTTTCACGCCGCCCTGCTCGACGGCGTCACTGGCTCCGGCAAGACCGAGGTCTATTTCGAGGCGGTTGCGGAGGTCATCAGGCGCGGCGAACAGGTGCTGATCCTGATGCCGGAGATCGCTCTGACCGGGCAATTCCTGGAGCGCTTCTCAAAGCGCTTCGGCGTCCGGCCGCTGGAATGGCACTCCGAGCTGACACCACGTACCCGCGCACGCAACTGGGCGTCGATCGCCAATGGCGAGGCCCATGTCATCGTCGGCGCACGTTCGGCGCTGTTTCTGCCCTATGCGAAGCTTGGCCTGATCATCGTCGATGAAGAACATGACCAGGCCTACAAGCAGGACGAAGGCGCGCATTATCATGCCCGCGACATGGCCGTGGTGCGGGCGTCGATCGCCAAAATTCCAATCGTGCTGGCCTCGGCGACGCCATCGGTCGAGTCCGAGGTCAACGCGCGCAAGGGACGCTATCAGCGCATCGCGCTGCCGTCGCGCTTCGGCGGCCAACACATGCCGCATATCGAGGCCATCGACCTGCGCCGCGAAGGGCCGATGCGCGGCCGCTTCATCGCACCGCGCCTCGCCGAGAAAATCCGGATCGCCATCGAGCGCAAGGAACAGGCGCTGCTGTTCCTCAATCGCCGCGGCTACGCGCCACTGACCCTCTGCCGCGGCTGCGGGCACCGGTTTGCCTGCACGATCTGCGATGCGTGGCTGGTCGATCATCGCTTTCGGCAACGGCTGGTGTGCCATCACTGCGGCTTCTCGATGCATCGCCCGCATCAATGCCCGCATTGCCAGGCCGAGGAATCGCTGGTCGCCGTCGGTCCGGGCGTCGAGCGGCTGCAGGAGGAAGCGGCGAACCTGTTCCCGGACGCGCGCACCATGGTGCTGTCGAGCGATCTCATCACCTCGATCGATGCGATGCGGACCGAGCTGGCCGAGATCGCCGAAGGTCGTGTCGACGTCATCATCGGCACGCAACTCGTCGCGAAAGGCCATAACTTCCCGCGGCTCAATCTCGTCGGGGTCATCGACGCAGATCTGGGCCTCGGCAATGGCGATCCACGTGCGGCGGAGCGCACCTATCAGATGCTCAATCAGGTGATCGGCCGCGCCGGGCGTGAACAGGGCCGCGGCGTCGGCTATCTGCAGACCCATCAGCCGGAACATCCGGTGATGAAGGCGCTGATCGCCAGCGACCGCGAAGCCTTTTACGCCAGCGAGATCGAAGCGCGCGAGCGCGCCGGCTATCCACCATTCGGCCGGCTGGCGAGCCTGATCATTTCAGGCGGCGACCGGCCGACCACCGAAGGCTATGCACGCAAGCTCGCCGCCATGGCGCCGATCGACGAGCGCATCATGGTGCTCGGCCCGGCCGAAGCACCGCTCGCCGTGATCAAGGGGCGCTATCGTTTTCGCTTGTTGGTGAAGTCAGCGCGTAACGTCGATTTATCGCACTACCTGCGCGACTGGCTGGCGCATGGACCGAAGACGACGGGAAATCTCAAGCTTGAAGTTGATGTCGACCCGCAGAGCTTTCTGTAAGCAACGCCCATGTGACAGATCAAAGAAAAGCCTGCCGTCATTGCTGACGGCAGGCTTTTACTGAACACAGACACAACGCAACGCTTACTAAACTTGAGAGATCAGTATCGCAGTGCGTCTCTGCGCTTACATGACTTCCGCAACGACACGGCCAACACCACGGCTGGTCAGACCGATCGCGCTCGCTGCGCCCTTGGACAGGTCGAGCACGCGGCCACGGATGAACGGGCCACGATCATTGACGGTGACGACAACGCTGCGGCCGCCGTGGGTGACGCGGAGCTTGGTGCCGAAGGGCAGCGAACGATGCGCGGCGGTCATCGCATTCTGATTGAAGCGCTGACCCGACGCGGTGCGGCTGCCCGACTCGCTGCCGTAATAGGACGCAACGCCCGAGAAGCTACGGCCGCCGGTGGTCGGCGCGATCGACGCATTGGCATCGAACGGCGACGTCGAAGCCTGGGCGGCGTGATGGTGCCTGTGATGATGACGATGGTGACGGGACTTGGCCGAAGCTTCTGAAACCGTTCCCCCGAGAACAAGAGCGGCAGTCATAAAAGCGATTGCCGTACGCGGCCGGGCGATGGCACCCAGCGTCGATTTTCCGTAACGCAGCATAAGTTGTTGTCCCTCAGACAGTATTACCACGAACGTGGTAAGTGGACCCCCGTCCCAATTTCACTGGCTGAGCGTTTGACGACGTAATGAGGCGTAAAATGGGCAACACAATCGTTCCATGACCAGATGAAATATCTTGTGATGGAACAGAACATGGCTACTGAGCCGCTTTAACAGATTTTTAACTACTTAATATACTGCATACTACATAACTATACTGAATAGCGAAGTGATCGTCGCGCATGGATAGCATTCGGTAAGTAAATGGTTAAGCAGCGGGAAACGGCGACATGAGGCGCCACACGCCACGCTGCCTGCCGCGATTTCAATTGCAGACCCGCCCCGATCGACGCTGCGTGTTTCGAAAAACGGCACCCGTACCGTCACGCGGAATTAGAAATTCCGCCTCGGAGACGAACGATGCAATACGCCGCCCGCGACCCGATTGGCGCGCCGCATCTCCCTGAAATGATTCTTTGCGAGGGCCTGCGACAAGGCATCATCAAACGCTTTCGTCGCGTTGCACCCGCGCGCGCGCTATGTTAGCAAAGCCGCGATTTGAACGGGTCACGACATTTTGTTGTGACCTAAAAATCGAAGTCCCGCTTGAATTCCAAGGACTTGGATCGCTAGGCGCCGCATTCGGGCGATAGTTATTCCCTTGCGAGTTTGACAGCCTGAAGAGCGCAATTCGTGGCAGCAGAAGATCCGTCGGTTTCGGGAATGTCCGGTCGTTACGCAACAGCTCTGTTTGAGCTGGCGCGTGACGAAAAGTCCGTCGATGCGGTGAAGGCCGATCTCGACAAATTCGCAGCGATGCTGGCCGATAGCGCCGATCTCGCGCGACTGGTTCGCAGCCCGGTATTCGCTGCAGATGTTCAGAGCAAGGCTCTGACCTCGGTGCTGGAGAAGGCCGGAATTACCGGCATCACCGCCAATTTCCTCCGTGTCCTGACCGCAAACCGTCGTTTGTTCGCGGTGAATGACGTGATCCGCGGCTTCCGCGCGCTGGTCGCCAAGTTCAAGGGCGAAGCAACGGCCGACGTCACCGTCGCCGAGCCGCTCAGTGACAAGAATCTCGACGCTCTCAAGACCGCGCTGAAGTCAGTGACGGGCAAGGACGTCGCGCTCAACGTGAAAGTCGATCCGTCCATCATCGGCGGGCTTGTCGTCAAGCTCGGCAGCCGCATGGTGGACAGCTCGCTTCGCACCAAACTCAACTCGATCAAGCACTCGATGAAAGAGGCAGGCTGATGGACATCCGCGCCGCAGAAATTTCCGCGATCCTCAAAGACCAGATCAAGAATTTCGGCCAGGAAGCTGAAGTTTCCGAAGTCGGACAGGTGTTGTCCGTCGGCGACGGCATTGCCCGCGTCTACGGCCTCGACAATGTTCAGGCCGGTGAAATGGTCGAATTCGAGAACGGCACCCGTGGTATGGCGCTGAACCTCGAAACCGATAACGTCGGTGTCGTTATTTTCGGCGCTGACCGCGAAATTAAGGAAGGCCAGACCGTCAAGCGCACCCGTTCGATCGTGGACGCGCCGGTTGGCAAGGGTCTGCTCGGCCGCGTCGTCGACGCGCTGGGCAATCCGATCGATGGCAAGGGTCCGATCCAGGCCGACAAGCGTATGCGCGTCGACGTCAAGGCGCCGGGCATCATTCCGCGCAAGTCGGTCAACGAGCCGATGGCAACCGGCCTGAAGTCGGTCGACGCTCTGATCCCGGTCGGCCGTGGCCAGCGCGAGCTGATCATCGGTGACCGTCAGACCGGCAAGACCGCGATCGCGCTCGACACCATTCTGAACCAGAAGTCGCTGAACGTGGCTGGCGCTCCCGAGAGCCAGAAACTGTACTGCGTTTATGTCGCCGTCGGTCAGAAGCGTTCGACCGTCGCCCAGTTCGTGAAGGTGCTCGAAGAGCAGGGCGCGATGGAATACTCCGTCGTCGTCGCCGCGACCGCTTCCGATCCGGCTCCGATGCAGTACATCGCGCCGTTCACGGGCTGCACGATCGGCGAATTCTTCCGCGACAACGGCATGCACGCCGTCATCATCTATGACGATCTCTCGAAGCAGGCCGTTGCTTACCGCCAGATGTCGCTGCTGCTGCGTCGTCCGCCGGGCCGCGAAGCCTATCCGGGCGACGTGTTCTATCTTCACTCGCGTCTGCTTGAGCGCGCTGCGAAGCTCAACGATTCCCAGGGCAATGGTTCGCTCACAGCGCTGCCGGTCATCGAAACCCAGGCCAACGACGTGTCGGCCTACATCCCGACCAACGTGATCTCGATCACCGACGGCCAGATCTTCCTCGAAACCGACCTGTTCTTCCAGGGCATCCGCCCGGCGGTGAACGTCGGTCTGTCCGTGTCGCGCGTCGGCTCCGCCGCGCAGACCAAGGCGATGAAGAA